>JBEBBB010000104.1:0-4296 GCA_041158605.1 Pseudomonadota bacterium | reverse complement strand
GACCCGGCGGCGGCCGTGGGTGCGGTCCAGGGCACGGGTTTGACCGGCGTACCGGGGGGCAACATCTGCAAACGCTGCACACCGTCCACCACCACCTGGTCACCGGCGTTGAGCCCACCGGTCACCACCCAGGCGGCCCCTTGTTGGGCGCCCACCTGCACCGGGCGGGTCTGGACCTTGCCGCCCTCCCCCACCACCAGCACGGTGTCGCCCTGCGGCGTGCGGGTCACGGCCTGTTGTGGCAGGCTCACGGCTTGGCTGGCCTTGGCCTGCTCCAACCGAACACGCACGTACAGGCCGGGCAACAAGCGCCCACCGGGGTTGGGCACCTCGGCCCGCAACGTCACCTGGCCGGTGCCGCTGTCCACGGTCAGGTCCGCGAACAACAAACGCCCTGTGGGTTGGTGTTCGCTGCCATCGGCCAGCACGACCTTCACCGGCACCCCTTTTTTGCCACCAGCGGCTGTCCAGCGCAAGGCGTCTTGGGCGGGCTGGGTGAAATTCACGTACAACGGGTCGATTTGCTGCACCACAGCCAGGGCCGTGCCTTCGGTCTGGCTGACCAAAGCACCTTCGGTGACCAGCGCACGGCCAACGCGGCCTGCGATGGGTGCCGACACATCCGCATAGGCCCGGTTGATGCGGGCGGTTTGCAGCGCGGCGCGGGCCAGGCCCACGTCGGCCGCGGCCTGCTTCTGGGCCGACTCTGCGGCGGTGTACTCCTGCTGGCTCACGGCCTTTTCAGGCAGCAGCGGCTTGAGGCGGTCCAACTGCGCGGTGGCTTGCGCCAGGTTGGCCTCGGCTTTCACTAGCTGGGCCTGGGCGCTGGCCAAGGCGGCGTCGTAGGGAGCGGGGTCGATCACAAACAGCGGCTGCCCCGCCTTGACGTCGGCCCCCTCCTGGAACAGGCGGGATTGCAGGATACCGGTGGCCCGGGCGCGCACCTGGGCCACCCGAGACGCTTCCAGCCGACCCGGCCACTCACCCACCAAACCCACATCGCCTGGCGCCACCGTCACCACGCCGACCTCCGGTGCTGCGCCACCTGGCCCGCCAGCGGGGGCTTGGGCGGCGGGCTTGCCACACGCCGCGAGCACCACGGCCGTGGCCACAACCGCCCACCGCAGCGAGGGGGCGGAGCGCGCTGGCGCCGGAGACAAAAGGGAGATCAAATGGCGATCGGACATGTTTTAACCCGTGATGAGAAATGTTCTCAATTATACATACATTCATGTATGTATAATGTAAAGATGGCCCGACGCACCAAGGCTGATGCCGAACTCACACGCCACAAATTGCTGGACGCCGCCGAGCAGGTGTTTCACGACAAGGGGGTAACCCACACCACCTTGCAGGACATCGCCTTGGCGGCTGGCGCCACGCGTGGGGCCATCTACTGGCACTTCAAAGACAAAAGCGACCTGTTCATCGCCATGATGGAGCGGGTCACCCTGCCTTTGGAGGAGGCCTTGCAAAACGCAGGCCAACACCAAGCGCTAGGGCACAGCCCCGTGCAAAGGTTGTGCGAGGTGCTGCAAGAGGCCTTGCGGCTCACGGTGCACGACGACCGCGCCCGGCGTGTGTTCGAAATCGCCTGCCACAAGGTGGAGTACGTGGGCGAACTGGTGGGTGTCAAAGAGCGGCGCTTGCAGGTGCGCGACATGGCCGTGCGCATGACCGAACAGGCCCTCACCGAAACCGCCATGCGCCAGGGGCTGGCCCTGCCCCTGGCGGCCAGCACGGCGGCCTGGGGGCTGCACATGCTGGTCGATGGCTTGATCGAAAACTGGCTGATGAACCCCCAGGCGTTTGACCTGGAACACGTGGGCCGCCAGACCATTTGCCACTACCTGGGTGGGTTGGGACTGGCCCCACCCCACCCGGCTGCGGTCACAGCGGGAACAACCTGAAACACAAAATAGCGGTCACCGTGGGCAAAGCGGCGCCTGCCAACAGTCCCAGAGGGTTGATCGCCCCCTCGTGGAAAGTGGATTTCAAAATAGACGCCCCTGCGGGGTTGGGTGCGTTGGCGATGATGGTCAAACCACCCCCGGTTACAGCACCAGTGATCAGGGCGTATTTGAATTCATCCGACAAACCGTCCACCAGGGACCCCAGGTAGGTCAGGGCCGCGTTGTCGGTGATGGCAGTCAGCGCCGTGGCGCCAAAATACACCTGGGTGGCGTCCATGGACATCAAAACCGGCTGCAACCACCATTGCTGCATGCCCCCGAGCACCACCAAGCCCCCCAGGAAAAAGCCCACCAAAAGGCCTTCTCTCAAAATCAACCGCTCTTGGTAGGCGGGGTAAGCGGTGGCCACCCCCATGAACAACAAAAACACCGCAATGAACGCCGCGGGGTGGTGGGCAAAAACCACAATACCCAACAAAAACAGACCGTGCACCACCACCATCCAGGCGGGTACACCGGTGTAAGGCGATTGTTTGGTGTAAGGCATGGCCTTGAGTTCGCGCGCAAACAGCACGGTCAACACACCGGCGTTGATGAAAACCGCCAAGGCCGCTTTCCAGCCAATGTTCATGAGCATGTACGGCATGTCCAGGCCCCACTTGCCTGCCACCATCAACACCGGTGGTGCCGCAAAAGGTGTCAACGTGCCGCCAATCGAGACGTTGACAAACAACACCCCCAAGGCGCCGTACTTCAACCGTGTGGAGGCCTTGGCAAACACGGTATCTTTCATCAACAGCGCCGCCAGGGTCATGGCCGCAGGTTCTGTGATGAACGAGCCCAACAACGGCACCACACCCAAAACGATAAAAAAGAAGGCCATGGGTTTGGGCAAGGGGATCACTCCCACAAGGCCTTTAACAACCGCTGAAGACGCTTGCAACACCGGCTTGCTGGCAGCCACCACCATGATGGCGAACACAAACAAAGGTTCGGTGAAGTTCCGGGCATCCAGGTAAGCCAAGGCCTCGGTTTTGCCAACCATGAAGGCCATGGTCACCATCAGCACCATAGCCCACACGCCGAACACAATTTCCACCTCGGCCAAAAGGTGCCACACGCCTGCGTGGACAGGGCGTGTGTGTGCCAAATGTTCAAAAAACTTCGTGGAAAACGTGTGGATCAATGCCAGTGCAAACAGCACGGCAGCGACGAACTGTACCGTTGTGGGTGACATGGTTGGGGGCTCCTCTGGGCCCCTTCAAGGGCCTGGGTGTTTCTGGTGTGGACCGGATTGTAGGCCCCCCACCAGGCTCAAAGCACACAGGCCCAGGGCGTACAGACCTCAGACCGCCAACAACTCCACCTCAAACAGCAAGGTCGCGTTGGGGGGAATCACACCGCCGGCGCCACGGGCGCCATAGCCCAACTCGGGGGGGATCACCAGCTGGCGTTTGCCGCCCACCGCCATGCCTTGCACGCCCTCGTCCCAGCCTTTGATCACATGGCCAGCACCCAGGGGGAACACAAAGGGGTCGTTGCGGTCTTTGCTGGAATCGAATTTGGCACCAGCGGCGCCGTTTTGGTACAGCCAGCCGGTGTAGTGCACGGTCACGCGCTGACCCGCTTGGGCCACAGCGCCGGTACCGGTCACGGTGTCTTCGTATTGCAAACCAGAGGGGGTGGTGTTCATGGGTAAGTCCTTCAAAAATCAATCGAGCCAGGTCGTGAACGACGACACTGGCTCTCGGGGGGTGACAAAGGTGTTGACCAGATCGTCCGGGTCGGCATACCCCAGAGACAAACCGCACACCAGCATTTCCTGCTCAGTTGCGCCGATGTGAGGCATGATGATGTTGGCGTAACCGTTCCAAGCGGCTTGTGGGCAGGTGTGCAGCCCACGGGCCCGGGCAGCCACCATGATGTTTTGCAAAAACATGCCCACGTCCACCAACGATCCACGGCCCATCACCTTGTCGATGGTGACCATCAGGCCCACGGGGGCGTCAAAAAACCGGAAATTGCGCTGCTGCTGCGCGTGCATTTTGTCTTTGTCGCCTTTGCCTATGCCCAGCAAGCCGTACAAACCCCAGCCGTTCTCACGGCGGCGGTCGATGTAAGGGCTGACCCACTGGGTGGGGTAGTAGTCGTAGGCTTCTTGGTACTGGGCGGCCAGCGAGGGGTCGGCGCGCACCGCGTCATGGGCAGCGCAAACCTTCTCAACCAGGCTGTCGCGGCTAGCGCCCTGCAGCACGTAGACCTGCCAGGGCTGGGTGTTGGTGCCCGATGGTGCGCGACTGGCCACCTGCAAAATGTGCTCGATCTCGCTGCGGGGCACCGGCTTGGGCAAAAAAGCGCGGGCCGACAAGCGGCTGGTGATGGC
>JBEBBB010000103.1:0-9237 GCA_041158605.1 Pseudomonadota bacterium | reverse complement strand
TGGTTGAGGGTCTGCACCGCGTCGTGGCGCATGTCGGCCATCACACAACCCAAGGCAGAGGTCACCCCCGGGTACCGCGGTACGATGCCCGTGACCACCCCCACCTCGCGCATCATGGCGCACACGTGGAGGCCGCCCCCGCCACCAAAAGGCATGTAGGCGAAGCGGCGGGGATCGTGCCCCTTTTCAATGGACACCAGGCGCATGGCCCCGGCCATCTTGGCGTTGGCCACCGTGAGAATGGCCTCCGCCGCCGCCATCACGTCCAGACCCAAGGGCTGGGCCACGTGGTCTTGGATGGCCCGCCGGGCGCGCTCCACGTCGAGCGCACCCAACAAACCGCCACCCAGGGGCCGCTGCGCGGCGATGCGGCCCAGCAGCACGTTGGCATCCGTCACAGTGGGCCGGTCGTTGCCACGCCCATAACACGCAGGCCCGGGCACGCTGCCAGCGGACTCGGGACCCACTTGCAACATGCCACCGGCATCGATGCCGGCGATGGAGCCACCGCCCGCGCCTATGGTCTCGATCTGGATCATGGGTGAGCGCACCACCAGGCCAAAATCGATGCTGGTTTGGGTGGCCAAGGCCGCCTGCCCACCGGCGATCAGCGACACGTCAAACGAGGTGCCGCCGATGTCGCCGGTGATGACGTCGGGGTACCCGGCCGCTGTGGCCATGGCGGCGCAAGCGATCACGCCGGCCGCAGGGCCCGACAAGGCGGTGCGAACGGGCAACTCGCCCGCGGTCTGGCGCGACATCACACCACCATTGCTCTGGACAATCAGCAGCTCACCGCCAAAGCCCTGTTGCCGCAAGTCGCCGTCCAAACGCGCCAGGTAGCGGCCCACCACCGGTTGGAGAGCGGCGTTCAAGCTGGCGGTGGACGCGCGCTCGAACTCCCGGATCTCGGGCAACACCTCGGCCGCCGCTGTGACATGGGGGTTCGGCCACAACTCGCGCACCGCAGCCACGGCGGCTTGCTCGTTGCTGGGGTTGGCGTAGGTGTTGATAAAAAACACACAGACCGCCTCGCACCCTTGCGCCAGCAGCGCCCGAACGGCCTCTCGGACCTGGGCCACATCCACAGGGGTGTGCACGGTGCCGTCGGCCAGCACCCGCTCGTCCACCTCCAGGCGCAGCGCCTGTTCGATCACGGGCACAAAACCGCCCCGCAAGCCCCAGGTCTGGGGCCGGTCGCGCCGGCGCATCTCCAACACGTCGCGGAAACCACGGGTGGTGATCAAGCCCGTGCGGGCCACCTTGCGCTCCAACAGGGCGTTGGTGCCCACAGTGGTGCCGTGGATGATCGTGGCCAGGCTCTGGGCCCCCCGGGCGTCCACCCGTTGGATGCCGTTCATGAACCCCACCGACTCCTCACCACGGGTCGACGGCACTTTGACGATGTCCGCCCGGCCTTGGGCCTCGTCCAGCACAAACAGGTCGGTGAAGGTGCCCCCCACATCCACGCCCACCACCAGGCCGCGGGCGGGGCTCATGCCGCCCCCCCTTTCGCGCCCACCTGGCCGGTGGCACCCCGGCCAGCGGGTGGCCCCCACCCGCCCCCACCCGGGGTCTCCAGGCGCAAGCGGTCGCCTTTTTCCAGGGCGATGCCCAGCATTTTGGAGACCATGGGTGGCGTGTGCCACGCGCCTTGGGTGTGGTAGCGGAACACGTTGGGCTGGGCGTCACCGCCCCCAGCGATCCCTTTGGGCGCGGACTTCCCCCGTTCACCGAACACAAACGCTTGGGCCTGCCGCTCCAGCAATTCGATTTCGTACACAGCGCCCAAGCCACCGCGGTGGGTGCCATCCCCCCCCGAGCCCGGCCGCAAAGCCCACTCTGTGAAACGCACCGGGTAAGCCGCCTCCAAGATCTCCAAAGGGGGAATGGTGGCGGTCGAGATGGGGGCGTTGCCATGGTTCAAGCCATCGCCGCCGGCGTGGGCGCCGTGGCCCCCGCCAAAAAAGCTGAACATCACCCAGCGCTGCCCGCTGCGCGGCCCCGCGCTGCGGTGCCCGGCGATCGACAACGCGTTGATCGTGCCGTAGGCCTGGGCCACCGCCCGTTGCGGGTCGGCCAGCGCAGCGGCGCTGAACACCACATCGATCATGCGCAGAATGGTCTCGGTGTACCCCCCCACCGGTCTGGGGCGTTGGGCGGTGATCACCAGCCCCTCGGGCATGACAAACTCCACCACGTCCAGCACGCCGGCGTTGGCTGGCACCTCGGGGAACAGGTGCTTGAGGGCCACGTAACACGCGGCCACTGCGGTGGCCCGGGAGATGTTCACAGGGCCTTGGCACTGGGGAGAGCTGCGCGAAAAGTCCAGCACCAGGCGCTCGCCTTGCACCGTCATGTCCAAGGCGATGGTCAGCGGTTGGTCCACCACCCCATCGTTGTCCAACACGTCGGCAAAGCTGTACACACCATCGGGCAGGGACGCGATCTGGGCCCGCATCATGCGCCGGGCCCGCTCGCGCAGGGCCTGCAAAGCCTGCAGCACCACCCCATCGCCGTAGGCGTCCAGCAACTCCAACAGGCGCCGGGCCCCGAGGTCGAGCGCGGCGAGTTGGCCGTTCAAGTCACCCCACAGGCTGTCCGGCAAGCGTGTGTTGGCCTTCAGAATGGCCAACACATCGGGGTTGATCTGCCCGCCTTGCACGATGCGCACCGGTGGGATCTGCACCGCTTCTTGCCAGCACTCGGTAGCCGCAGGGTTGTAGTTGCCGGGCACCGCACCGCCCACGTCGTGCCAGTGGGCCGCCGACGCCAAAAAACACAACACACGCCCGCCCCGGAACACCGGTTTGACCAATTTGAAATCGTTGGCGTGGGTGCCCCCCTCGTAAGGGTCGTTGAACAACCACACCTCACCGTCGCGCATGCCCCCCAAGGCGTCGGCGGCGCGTTTGGCCGCGCGCACCGCGAACGCCATCGCGCCCACGAACACCGGCAGCCCGGACTTGCCCTGGACCAGGGTGTCACCGCTGTCGGCGTCGTACAGCCCATGGCAGGCGTCGTGTGCCTCGGCGATGATGGGGTTGAACGCGCTGCGGTACAGAGTCGCGTCCATCTCGTCGGCGATCTGTTCCAGGCGCCCCTTGAGGACCGCCAAGGTGACGGGGTCCAATGTGGCTTCAGACATGGGTTTCCTTGGAAAAACGTTGCTTCAATTCGTTCAACAGCCCACCCAGCCGCACCCGCTCCACCAAGAAGTGGGGGATGGGGTCACAGGGCCAGGCGTGGCCATCGGGGGCCAGTACCAACGGCTGTTCTGGGTCTTCGACGGACAAGCGGATGCGGTCGCCCTCGTTCAAGCGCTCGGCGCCCGGGCACGTCAACAACAACAGGCCCACGTTGAACGCGTTGCGGAAGTACAGGCCACCAAAGCTGGGGGCGATCACGGCACGCACCCCCAAGGCCACCAACACGGCCGCGGCTTGCTCCCGGGAAGAGCCGATGCCAAAACCAGGACCGGCGACCAGCACATCGCCGGCCCGGACCCCGCTGGCAAAGTCTGGGCGCAGGGCCTCCAGGCAATGGCGGGCGATCACGTCCATCCCGTGTTTCATGGCGTGGCCAGGTGCCAAGGCATCGGTGTCCACGTTGGTGCCCAAGCGCCAAACGCGGTGCAGGGTGTGGGGTTCAATGGCGTGTGGGTTCATACCGGCAACACCTGGGTCGTAGACAAGACCTCCCGGGGGTCTGTGATGCGCCCCCGCAACGCCGACGCGGCCACCGTGTAGGGCGAGGCCAAGAAGACCTCCGCCTCTGGCGAGCCCATGCGCCCCTTGAAGTTGCGCGCGGTGCTGGAGATCACCCGGGTGGCCCCTTGGACCGCGTTGCCATACCCGGCACAAGCGCCGCAGGCGCTGGGCAGCACCTCGGCACCGGCGGCCAGCAACACCTGGGCCACCCCTGTGGCCTGGGCTTGTTGCCAGTCTTGTACGCTGGCCGGCGCCACCAACAAGCGGGTGCCCGCCGCCACGCGGTGACCGGCGAGGATGCGGGCTGCCGCTTGCAGGTCTTCCAGCTTGGCGCCGGTGCAAGCCCCGATGTACGCCAGTTGAACCACCTCACCCGCCACGGCGTCTACGCTACGCCCGTTCGCAGGGCTGTGCGGTATGGCCACCATGGGGACGAGGGCTTCGGCGTCGAACAGGTGGTCTCGGCATGCGGCACCGACATCGGTCTGCCACCGCACCAGCTCTTCAGGTGCCACCTCGACACCCACGCCGCGCAACCAAGCGGCGGTGGTGGCGTCGGGTGCGATCAAACCCACCTGGGCGCCCAGCTCGGCGCTCATGTTGGAGAGGGTCATGCGCTCGGCCATGGACAAGGCCGCCACCGTGTCGCCAGCAAACTCCACGGCCTGGTATTCACCGCCGTTCATGCCCAAATGGGCAATGGTGTGCAGCATCATGTCTTTGGCACAGACCCCATCGGCCAGCCGGCCCTGCCAGCGCAAACGCAGGGTGTCGGGCACCTTGACCCAGATTTCGCCAGTGACCACCACCCCCAACATTTCGGTGCTCCCCACACCAAACATGTAACTGCCAAAAGCGCCACCGGTGGGGGAATGCGAGTCGCCCCCCACACCGAACAGGCCAGGGCGCAAATGCCCTTTTTGGGGCAACACCACGTGGCAAATGCCCTGGCTGTCGTGGACGTGTGGCAGGCCCTGCTCGGCCGCCCAGTCGCGGGCGATGCGGACGATGCGCCGGGCGTCGTCATCGGCCTCGGGCACGTAATGGTCCATCACCAGGACCACGCGGGAGCGGTCCCAGATCTGCGCACCCAACTCCTCCAACATGGGTTTGAGCCGCCGGGGACCGGATGAGTCGTGGAACATGGCCAGATCGACCTGGCAGTTCACGATCTCGCCCACCCGCACCGAGGGCCGCCCGGCGGCCCGCGCGATCAGCTTTTGCGCCAGCGTTTGTGGTGTGCCCATTCAGACCCCCAGGTAAGCGCGGCGCAATTCGTCCGAGCCCAACAGCTCGGCGGGTGCGCCGGCGAAACGCAAGCCACCGTTTTCGATCACGTAAGCGCGGTCGGCCAGCTCCAGGGCCTGGCCCACGTTTTGTTCCACCAGCAGGATGGACAGGCCTTCGCTGCGCAATTGGCCGATCAAGCCAAACATCTCCTCGACCAGCAAGGGGGAGAGGCCCAACGAGGGCTCGTCCAGGATCAGCAACTCAGGCTCGGCCATCAGGCCACGGCCGATGGCCAACATCTGTTGCTCGCCCCCGCTCATGGTCCCGGCCAACTGGCTGGTCCGCTCCCGGAGCCGGGGAAACACCCCAAACACCTTGTCCAAGTTGCGGGCGCGGTGGGCCTTGGCCCGGGTGAACGAGCCCAGTTCCAGGTTCTCCAGCACGCTGAGGTTGGGGAAAATTTTCCGCCCCTCGGGCACCTGTATCAAGCCGGCTTTGACCACCTCGCGGTAGTGGGCACCGCTCAAATCGGCGCCGTTGAAGACCACCGACCCGGACCACGCCCGCACCAGCCCACAAATGGTGTGGTTGAAGGTGGTTTTGCCCGCACCGTTGCTGCCCAGCAAGGCCACCATCTCGCCCCGACCCACGTGCAAGTCCACACCCCGCAACACCTCCACGCGGCCATAACCACCACGCAACCCGCGCACATCCAGCAACCGATCAGCGCTCATGCGGCCCCTCCTTGTGCAGCACGCTGCAAACGCGCCGCGGTGCCATGGCCCAAATACGCTTCCACCACACGGGGGTCGCGCGTGACCTGTTGGGGCTCCCCCTCGGCGATCAACTCACCCTGGGCCAGCACCCAAACGTGCTCGGCCAGGTTCATCACCGCTTGCATCACGTGTTCAATCATCAACACGGTGACACCACCGTCCCTGATCGAGCGCACCACCGGCAGCATCTCGGCGATCTCCTGGGGGTTCAACCCCGCCAACACCTCGTCGAGCAAGAGCAAGCGGGGCTGGGTGGCCAAGGCCCGCGCCAGCTCCAGGCGCTTGCGCCCAGCCACCGTCAGGTCGGACGCCGGTTTGTCCAGCTGGGGCCCCAGGCCCACCCGCAGGGCCACGGCCTCGGCGCGGTCCAAGGCCTCGCGGCGCTGGGGGTGGCGCAGGTGCGCACCCACCGCGATGTTCTCGCGCACCGTCTGGGCCGCGAAAGGCTGGACGATCTGAAAGGTTCGGGCCATGCCCAAGCGGGCGTTGGCGTGCGGCGCCCCTCCTGTGATGTCCTGCCCGGCCAGCCAAACCCGCCCCGCGTCGGGTTTCTGGAAGCCCGACATCAATGCGAACAGGGTGGTTTTACCGGCCCCGTTGGGGCCGATCAAAGCGGTAAGCGACCCCTCTGGCACCTGCAACGACACGTTGTGTACCGCCCGCAAACCGCCAAAGGTTTTGCCCACGCCGTCGATTTTCAACAAGGGCTCAGCCACCTCGGCCCCCTTTCCACAAACGCCCAACGTGCTGGCCCATGCCGGCGATGCCACGCGGCATGAACATCACAATCACCACCAACACACAACCGTAGATCACCATGTTGATGCCTGGCAACTCACCAAACAAGTTGCGGGTCAGGTCGGCCAAAACGTGCAAGGCCAAGGCGCCCAGCAACGGCCCCCAGACCGTGCCCATGCCACCTACGATGGCCGCTACCAAGGCCTCCACCGAAGCGTGAGAGCCGAACGCGATGCCCGGGTCGATGTACTGGAACACCTGCACGTAAAACGCCCCCGCCAGTGCCATCAAAGCCCCAGACAACACAATAGCCCCCAACTTGACGCGGAATGGGTTGACACCCACAGCCTGGGCCGCGTCTTCGTTGTCGCGAACGGCCTGCAGGTACGCGCCAAAACGGGATTGTTTGAGCCAGGTGCTGATCAACAAGGCGATCACCACCAAACCCAACACCAGGTACAGGTAACCAGCCCGGGACGTGAACTGCAGGTTGGCCACAGACTCCTTGAGCGGCAACATCAGCCCCACCCCCGCGCCAGTGAACGGCACCGACAAGGCCAGGATGCGGCACACCTCGGCAAACGCGAGCGTGACCAGCGCGAAGTACGAACCCTTGAGCCCGTACCGGAAACTCACCGCACCCACCGCCAACCCGACCAAGGCCCCCATGCCCGCGGCCAACACCAGTGCCACCCAAGGGTTCAACCCCCACTGGAGCTGGGCGATGGCCTGGGTATAGGCCCCGAAACCAAAAAACAGGGCGTGCCCGAACGAGAACTGGCCACCGAACCCACCCAACAGGTTCCACGCCTGTGCCAACAAGCCAGCGTACAAGGCCATCATCACAAAGTTGAGCCAGACACCCGATTGGGTGAACAGGGGTATGGCCGCTACCACCAGGGCAAACACCACAACCGGTAAAACCGCTTTCATGCCTTGCCTCCAAACAAGCCTTGGGGGCGGAACAACAACACCGCGATGAAGATCAGGAAGATGCCGATCTGTCCCAGCGATTCGCCCAGGTACAGGCCCCCCAGGGACTCCACCACACCGATCAGCAGGCCCCCAATGAGCGCGCCCGTGAAACTGCCCATGCCGCCCAGCACCACGATCGTGAAGGCCACCAACACAAACCCGCCACCCACTTGGGGGTTGACGTAATACGCGGGCAACAGGAAACAAGCCGCTGCGCCCAAGCAGGCCAGCCCGATCCCAAAACTCATGGCATAGACGTGGTCGACATCGATACCCATCAGGCGCGCACCCTGCTTTTCCTTGGCCACCGCGCGGATGGCACGCCCCAGGTCTGTGCGGGTCACCAACCACAACAACACCGCCGCACCCACCAAAGCCCCCACAAACGCGATCAACTTGGGCAGGGCGATGAACGCCGGCCCGATGGGCACCGTGGTCAGTGTGTAAGCGGTCTCGATGGTGCGTGTGTCGGAGCGGAAAAACAGCAGGGCCAGGTTCTCCAGCACAATGGACAAGCCCAGCGTGACCAGCAAGATGTTTTCGTCCTTGCCGTGGCTGGCCCGGTTGATCACCACCCGCTGCAACAGGTAACCCAGCACAAACATGCCACCGATGGCCAGGGGCAATGCGAGGTAGGGGTCTATGCCCCAGGACTCCTTGAGCCAATACACCCCGTACAGCGCCGCCATCAGCGACGCACCGTGCGCGAAGTTGATGATGTGCAACACACCGTAAATCAGGGTCAGGCCCAAGGCGATGAGGGCGTACACCGCCCCGGTGGTGAGCCCGTTCAACACGGACGGCACCACAATGGCAAGGTCAAACATGGCTAAAAACCTTTGCGGGCGTCAGGCCTTGAGCGGGAACAGGGGCTCGGCCTCGCGGTACTCGCGGGGGATGATGACCTTGATGTCTTTGTTGATGACCTGGGTCATCAGCGGGCGCCCACCTTGGTTCTGGCCGTTGACAAACTTGGTCGCGCCATAGGGCATGATGTGGTTGGAGAAGGTGCTCTTCTCCAACGCGTCAATGATGGCTGCACGGTCGCTGGACTTGGCCCGCTCCAGCGCATCGGCCAGCAACATCACGCTGGTGTAGGTCATGAACAGCTCGTAGCTAAAGAACAGCTTTTGCGCCTCAGCCCGTTTCTTCAAAGCCTGGGCGCGCGGGTCTTTGGGGTTGAACCAGTGGTTGCAATCGATGATGCCGTTGGACGCCTCGGGGAACTCCTGCACAAACTTGTAGCTGGAGGCCGCACCACCCAGCACCGAATAAATGGCCTTGGGCACCACCTTTTGCTGCTGCATGGTGCGCACCAGCAGGGCGTATTCGTTGTAATAGTTGGCGGGTATGACGATGTCGGGGTTCACCGACTTCATGCGCAACACAATGTTGTTGAAATCGCGCGTGGGGTTGGCGTGTTTGATGACCTCTTTGACCTCGAAGCCAAAGCCGGGCAACTCGCGGGCCAGCAGGTTGGCGGTGCCAGTACCAAACAGCGACTCTTCGTGGATGATCATCACGCTTTTGGCAGGTTTGCCGGCCACGGTGTTGAGCACGTGCAGGTTGGCCATGGCCAGGTCGGCCACCGCCTTGTAACCGGGACCAAAGCGGAAGGTGTTTTTCAGGCCCCGCTCCACAATCTGGTCGGCCACACCCACGTCCACGATGTGGGGCAGGTTGTACTTGGCTGCAGCCTGGGTGGTGGCCAAGCAGATGGCCGAAGCGAACGCACCGACGATGGCAGACACCCCTGCCTCGTTCATTTTTTCAACCTCGGCCGCACCGGCTTGGGGCTGAGACTGGGC
>JBEBBB010000102.1:0-2727 GCA_041158605.1 Pseudomonadota bacterium | reverse complement strand
CGATGTGCGGCGCGCCGACCAGTGGCCCACCGTCAATGCCGCCGCTGCGGTGGAGCGCAACACCAGCGGCGCTGGCAGCTCGCTCTACACCGTGGGCTTGGCGGTCAGCGGGTGGGAGGTCGACCTGTTTGGCCGGGTGGCCAGCCTGAAAGAGGCCGCTTTGGCCCAGTACCTGGCAGCCGAGGACACCCGCCAGGCGGTGCAGATCAGCCTGGTGGCCTCGGTGGCCACGGCCTGGCTGAACGCCCGTGCCAGTGGCGAGCTGTTGGCCCTGGCGCAAAAAACGCTGCAGACCCGGGAGGCGAGCCTGCGCCTGACCGACTTGCGTTACCAGCAGGGCGTGGCCTCCGCCCTGGAATGGCGCCAGGCCCAGACCCTGGTGGAGGCGGCGCGGGTGGCCCAGGCGCAACAGGCGCGTCAGCGACTGCTGGACCTCAACACCTTGTCGCTGCTGACGGGTGCCCCCACCCAGGCCCTGGCACCAAGCCTGGACGCGCTACTGGGGCAACCCTTGCAAGCGTTCGCCCCGGTGGCCGCCGGGCTGCCGTCCGACGTGTTGTTGGGCCGTCCCGACATCCGGGCCTGCGAGCGCGCCTTGGTGGCCGCCAACGCCCAGGTGGGTGCGGCGCGGGCGGCGTTTTTCCCGCGCCTGTCACTGACCGCTTCGGCCGGCATCGCCAGCACCAGCCTGTCCGGCCTGTTCAGCAACGGGTCGTGGGGCTGGACCCTTGCTCCACAGCTGGTGTTGCCAGTGTTTGATGCCGGGCGCAACCAAGCCAACCTGGACGCGGCGGACGCCGCCCGGTCGATCGCCACGGTGCGCTACGACCAAGCGGTGCAAACCGCTTTCAAAGAGGTGGCCGACGCCCTGGCCGGCCAGTCCACACTGGACGATCTGGTGCGGGCCCAAGCGGCTTCGGCCACCGCCGAGACCGACCGCGTGCGCTTGGCCACCTTGCGCGCGCAACAGGGTGTGGCCAGCGACCTGGAGTCGCTGGACGCGCAGCGCTCCTTGTTCACCGCCCAGCAAGCGCTGTTGCAGGCCCACTGGTCGCAGGCCTTGAACCAGGTCGCCCTGTACAAGGCCTTGGGGGGCGGTTGGGACAGGAAGTCAGCGGATCAAGCATCTGGTAGGTTGTAAAAACGCCGGATGCCGGCCCAAGCCTGTTCGGGATCGTCCACGTACTCGAACAGGTTCAGGTCTACAGGGGAGATGGCACCTTCTTCCACCAGCACATCCAAGTTGATGAGGCGCTTCCAGTAGTCGGAGCCGAACAGGTAGATGGGCACCGGCTTGGCCTTTTTGCACTGCACCAACGTCAACACCTCGAACAACTCGTCCAAGGTGCCAAAACCACCGGGGAAGGCCACCAGTGCCTTTGCGCGCATCAAGAAATGCATTTTGCGCAACGCGAAGTAGTGAAATTTGAAGCTCAGTTCGGGGCTGATGTAGGGATTGGGCGACTGCTCGTGGGGCAGGGCGATGTTCAAGCCCACGTTCAACGCCCCCAGGTCGTGGGCCCCACGGTTGGCCGCTTCCATCACACCGGGGCCACCGCCGGTGGCGATGTACAAACGGTCTGCCGGTTGGCACTTCAGGCTGTAAGCCGCCACCAGGCGCGCAAAAGCGCGGGACTGGTCGTAGTAGCGGGCGTTGCGCACCAGCGCCTGGGCTTTGCGCAGGGCTTGCGCGTCGCCGCTGGCTTCTGCCTGGGCCAGGGCGGTGGCCGCCTCTTCGGGTGAACGGAACCGGGCGCTGCCGAACACCACCACGGTGTTTTCAATGCCCAGCGCTTGTTGGCCCAAATCGGGCTTGAGCAGTTCCAGTTGGAACCGCATGCCGCGTGTTTCGCGGCGCAACAGGAACTCGGGGTCGGCAAAGGCCAAGCGCCCTGCGTCAGGGTGCAGGGCTTCGCCGTTGTTGGCGTGGGCATGCAGCTCGGCCCAGGCGTCGGCCAGCCGGCTTTCAGAGAGGTATTGTGGGGTTTGCATACCCCCATTCTGCAAGAAAAAAGACCCCAACTCGGTGGGGCCTTGTGTGCAGCGGCGCTAGGTGTCAGACGCGCTTGCGGTACTCGGCGGTGCGCGTGTCGATTTCGATCTTGTCGCCTTGCTCCACAAAAAGGGGCACGGCGATTTCAAAACCGGTGGCGATTTTGGCGGGTTTCAGGACCTTGCCGGACGTATCGCCTTTGACAGCGGGCTCGGTCCAGGTGATTTCGCGGGTGACGCTGGTGGGCAGCTCAACCGAGATGGCTTTGCCGTCGTAGAACACCACTTCCACGGACATGCCGTCTTCGAGGTAGTTCAGGGCATCGCCCATGTTTTCGGCTTCCACTTCGTACTGGTTGTACTCGGTGTCCATGAACACGTACATGGGGTCGGCGAAGTAAGAGTAGGTGCACTCTTTGTGGTCCAGGATGATCTGGTCCATTTTGTCGTCGGCCTTGAACACCACCTCGGTGCCGATGTTGCCCAACAAGCCCTTGAGCTTCATGCGCACGGTGGCAGCGCCACGGCCGCCACGGGCGTATTCGGTGCGCAGGACGATCATGGGGTCCTTGCCGTGCATGATGACGTTGCCGGCGCGGATTTCTTGGGCGATTTTCATGGTGTAGGTGTGGTACGCAAAACCTCGGATTTTACCGTTTTCCTGTGACAAAAGCCAAAAGCTGTGTCGCCAGGTCGTTTTGGGCTCATAAACGGTCCCGGGCCGCCCGTACACAG
>JBEBBB010000101.1:0-7033 GCA_041158605.1 Pseudomonadota bacterium | reverse complement strand
CACGGGGTGGGTTGCCTGGGTTTGGGTGGCTTGTGTTGAGGCCTGCGCCCAGCTGGGGCGGTCGGCTTGGTCGGCGAACCAAGCGCCTACCAAGCCCTTGTCGGTGGCGGCCAGCACCATGGCGCCCAGCGGGCTGTCCCAGGTCAGGCAGGTGGTGGCTGGGTGGGCGGTGGTCATGGTGTGGCCGTTCAAAAACGCCATGATACGCCGTGACCTCACGCGCTGTCCCTACAATGCGCAAAACCCGTACAGGAAGGACCTTACCCATGCAAGTACCCGCCAGCGTTTTTAAAGCTTACGACATCCGCGGGGTGGTGCCCGATGCGCTCAACACCGCGTTTGCGCACGCCTTGGGCCGGGCTTATGGCGCCAGGGCCATGGGTTTGGGTGAGACCGTGGTGGCTGTGGGCCGTGACGGCCGCCTGAGCAGCCCCGAGCTGGCCCAAGCCCTGATCGGCGGCTTGGTGAGCGTGGGTGTCGAGGTCGTCGATGTGGGCCTGTGCACCACCCCCATGTTGTATTTCGCGGCCCACACCCTGTGCCACAGCGGGATCCAGGTGACGGGCAGCCACAACCCCAAACACCACAACGGTTTCAAGATGGTGCTGGGCGGACGGGCCATTTACGGGGACGAGATCCAGGCCCTGCGCCAGGCCATGGAGGCCGAAACCCCCCAAGACCGCCAAGGCGGTTCGGTGCGGCAGGCCGATGTGTTGCCCGCCTATGTGCAACGCATCGTGGGCGATGTCAAACTGGCCCGCCCTTTGAAGGTGGTGGTGGACAGCGGCAACGGCGTGGCCGGCGCGTCCGCGCCGGGCTTGTTCCGGGCGTTGGGTTGCGAGGTCATCGAGCTGTTCAGCGAGGTCGATGGCAACTTCCCCAACCACCACCCCGACCCGTCTAAACCTGACAACCTGCGCGACCTGATCGCGGCACTGGCGCAGACCGGTGCCGACCTGGGTTTGGCCTTTGACGGCGATGGCGACCGCCTTGGCATCGTCACGCCCAGCGGCCAAAACATCTACCCCGACCGCCAGATGCTGCTGTTCTCGCAAGACGTGTTGTCGCGCGTGCCGGGGGGTACCATCGTGTTTGACGTGAAGTGCAGCCAGCGCCTGGCGCCCGCCATCCGCGCCGCTGGTGGCCAGCCCCTGATGTTCAAGACCGGCCACTCGCTGATCAAAGCCAAAATGAAAGAGGTGGACTCTCCCTTGGGGGGTGAAATGAGTGGGCACATCTTTTTCAAAGAGCGTTGGTTCGGGTTCGACGATGGCACCTACGCCGGCGCCCGGCTGCTGGAGATCCTGAGCCGCAGCGCCAACCCGGGTGCGACCCTGGAGGCCTTGCCCACCAGCCACTCCACCCCCGAGCTGAACGTGGCCTGTGCCGATGGCGAACCTCACCGCTTGGTGACTGCTCTGCAAGACTTGGCCCGTTTTGACGCACCGGCCGAGGTCAACACCATCGACGGCCTGCGCGTGGATTGGCCGGATGGGTTTGGCTTGATCCGCGCGTCCAACACCACGCCGGTGCTGGTATTGCGTTTTGAAGGCCAGACCGCCGACGCGCTGGAACGCATCCGCACCACCATGATGGACCTGTTGTACCGGGTCAAACCCGACGCCCACATCGGCGAAGCCGCCCATTGAACATGCCCCTGCCCGCCCCCAGCACCGACCCCGAGGTCGTTGTTTTTAACCTCAAAAAACGCTACACCGGGGTGTCGGCCACGGTGAACGCTTTGGTGCCTTTGCAGTTGCAGCAGTGGCGCCTGGCGTATTGCGGCACACCCTTGTCCAACGGTGTGCCTGGCCTGTCTTTGGGTGAGGCCATTCGCTTGTCGCGAAAGCCGCCCGTCGGCCGGCCTTTCCGCATTTGGCATGTGCGCCGCGACCACGAAATGGTGGCTGGGCTGTGGGCCCGTGATGTGTTGCGGCTGCCGATCAAGCTGGTGTTCACCTCGGCCGCACAGCACCGCCACGGCCGGTTTCCCCGCTGGTTGATATCGCGCATGGACGCGGTCATTTCCACCACCCCCAAGGCGGCCGATTGTGTGCCCAACACCACCGCAGTGGTGCCCCATGGCATCGATTTGTCCCGCTTTAGCCCACCCCCCGACAAACTGCAGGCCTGGGCCGACAGTGGTTTGCCGGGGCGGTATGGCATAGGGGTGTTTGGCCGCGTGCGGCCCGACAAAGGCTCGGATGTGTTTGTGGACGCGATGTTGGCGGCCTTGCCCCAACTGCCAGGTTGCACGGCCGTGATCGCCGGGTTGGCCCAGCCCCAGCACCAGGCCTATGAGGCCGAACTCAAACAGCGGATCGCCCAGGCGGGTCTCTCAGACCGCATCGTGTTTTTGGGCGAGGTGCCAGCAGGCGAGGTGCACCGCTGGTACCAACGGTGTTTGTTGTGTGTGGCTTGCCCGCGTTACGAGCCCTTTGGCCTCACACCCTTTGAGGCGGCCGCCACCGGTTGTGCCCTGGTGTGTTCCCGCACGGGGGCTTTTGAAGAACTGGTGGTGCCCGGTGACAACGGGTTTTTGGTCGACACCGGTGATGCCGTGGGCCTGGCCGATGCGGTTCGGCGTGTGATGCAAGACCCCATGGCCGCCCAACGCATGGGCCAATCAGCCCTTGAGCGCGTCACCACACGGTTCTCGCTGGCCCAAGAAGCGGCCGGTATCGGCCGGGTGTACAACGGTTTGTGGGCTGGCGTTTGAGGGGGTTAGCCACACCACTGGCCCGGGCCTTGTACAGCGCGGCGCTGTGGTTGGCCCAGCCCCTGTTGCGGCGCAAGTTGCAACGGCGTGGTCGGCAAGAGCCCGGTTACCTGGCGCACGTACCGGAACGGTTTGGCCACTACATCGGCCCGGCCCAACCGGGCGCGGTGTGGGTGCACGCCGTGTCCTTGGGTGAGACCCGTGCCGCCGCGTTGTTGGTGGCCCGTTTGCGGGCCGACCACCCTGGCCTGCCGCTGCTCTTGACCCACAGCACGGCCACAGGCCGCGCCGAAGGGGCCAAGCTCCTGGCGCCCGGTGACCAGCAGGTGTGGTTGCCTTGGGACACCCCAGGGGCTGTGCGCCGCTTCTTGGCGCACTTCCAGCCGTCTGTGGGGGTGTTGGTGGAAACCGAGGTTTGGCCCAACCTGGTCCACGCTTGCCAGCAGCGCGCTGTGCCCTTGCTGCTGGTGAACGCCCGTTTGAATGCCGCTTCAGCCCGCCAAGCCCAGCGCTTGTCTTGGTTGGCCCGGCCCGCTTACCAAGGCCTGACCGCGGTGTACGCACAGACCCATGCCGACGCCGAGCGCCTGGTTCAACTGGGGGCCCCGGTGCGCGGCGTGTTGGGAAACCTGAAATTCGATGTGCCCCACCGCCCAGGGCCTTGGGCAAAAGGCCGGGCGTTAAAAGCCGCTTTGGGTGATCGGCCTGTGGCCATGTGGGCCAGCAGCCGCGAGGGGGAAGAGGCCGCTTGGTTGGCGTCCCCCTGGCGCGAGGTGGCCCCGGCAGGGCAACGCCCTCTGTGGTTGGTGGTGCCCCGGCATCCCCAACGGTTTGATGCCGTCGCGGACCTGTTGCGCACCCAAGGCCTTAGGGTGTGGCGCCGCAGTGCCTGGGGGGAAGGCGGAGCGGTGGACGCGGGTGCTGCCGTGGCCTTGCCAGACGAGGCGCTGCAGGCCGATGTGTGGTTGGGCGACAGCCTGGGTGAAATGCCCCTTTACTACGGCTTGGCCGATCTGACCTTGTTGGGAGGCAGTTTTGAGCCTTTGGGTGGGCAAAACCTGATCGAGGCGGTGGCTTGTGACTGCCCCGTGGTCATGGGGCCCCACACCTTCAACTTTGCCGACGCTGCAGAACAGGCCCAGGCGTGTGGGGCGGCGGTCAGGGTGGCCAATGTGTCTGCCGGCATGGCCCAGGTCCAAGCCTGGCTGGCAAACCCGGCCGCTTTGGGGTTGGCGCGCGACCGTGGGTACGCGTGGTTGAAGCAAGGGCGCGGTGCGGCCGCGCGTTACGCTCAGGTGGTTTTACAAGCCCGGACCGACCGGGCCTGACCCTGCTTGGTCAGCGGGCCAGCAGGGCGTTGATGCCTTGCAAGTCGTCGGCTTTGAGCACGCCACTGGCTTGGCGCAGCTTGAGCCCACCCACCAGCACGTCGTAGCGGGCTTTGGCCAAACTGGCTTTGGTTTGGAACAACTGGCTCTGGGCGTTCAGGACATCGATGTTGATGCGCACACCCACCTGGTAACCCAGTTTGTTGGCGTCCAAGGCGCTTTGGGTGGAGGCTTCTGCGGCTTCCAAGGCTTTGACCTGGCCCAGGCCCGACAACACACCAAAAAAAGCCGTGCGGGTGGCTTGGGCCACACCACGTTTCGCCGCTTCCAAGTCGGTGCGGGCTTTGTCCTGCAGCGACAGGGTTTCTTTGACCCGGTTTTGAACGGCATAACCCGCGAACAGGGGCAGGTTGAATTGCACACCCACGGTGGCGTTGTTGGACCGAACGGTGCCCACGTTGGTCACGGGTGCTCGGGCGATTTGGTACTGTGCAATCGCGTCCAAGGTGGGTTTGTGTCCCGCCTCCGCTTTGCGGGTTTCCATTTCAGCGATGTCCAACGCACCGGTCGCTTGTTTGATGGTGGGGTGGTTGGTTTCGGACTGCAGCACCCACGAGTTGACATCGCCGGGTTGCACCGCGGGCAGGTTGATCGGACTGACCAAACGCTGGGGTTGGGTGCCAGTGCGGCCAACCAACTGGTCCAGCGCCAGTTTTTTGACCCGCAGGTCGTTCTCGGCGGCAATCTCTTGGGCCAGCACCAAATCGTAACGGGCCTGGGCCTCGCGCGTGTCGGTGATGGTGGTGGTACCCACCTCAAAATTCCGTTTGGCAGCAGCCAGTTGTTCTGACGTGGCGGTTTTTTGGGCTTTGACAAAGGTTAGGTTGTCTTCTGCCGCGAGCACGTCAAAGTAGGCCTGCGCAGCACGCACCACCAAGTCTTGTTCAGCGGCAGCGTATTGCGCCTGCGCCACATCCAAGGACCGTTGAGCCTGCTCAAAGGTGATTTTGTTGGCCGGGCGGTACAGCGGTTGGCTGGCATCCAAGGAGATGCTTTGAGCGTTGGTGGTTCGGGACGATGCCGCCACCGAACTGTCGGTGTTGGTCCAGGTGGCCCTAGAGGACAGGCCCACGCTGGGCAGCAGGCCCGCCCGGGCTTGTTCTGCTTTGGCTTGGTTGGCTTCCAACTGCGAACGGGCAGACAAAAAGGTGGCGTCGTAACCCCGAGCCGCTTCGTACAACTCCAGCAGGCTTTGGGCGTGGGCGCCAGACGCCATACCCACCAGTGCCATCCCGACCACCCAGGGCGTCCGGCTCCAACGGTTAACAGCCGCTGTGGACAGGTGTTGGGGGTGTTGCTGGCGGTTCAGGCTGGCGTTCATGGAAGTCCCTGGTTAAAAATGGATCGGGGCTGCTGGCAGGTCAGTAGCGGGCAACGGTGGGGTCCACCTCAGCCGCCCAAGCATGGATGCCACCGTGGATGTTCACCACTTGTGTGTAACCTTGGTTGTGCAGAAACTGAGCCACTTGGGCGCTGCGCCCCCCGTGATGGCACAAACACGCAATGGCTTGGTTTTTGGGCAACTCGTTCAAACGGGCTGGAACCGAAGCCATCGGCATGGTTCGCAATTCAAAACCGTCGGCTTGTACCGAGGCGGTTTGAACTTCCCAGGGCTCACGCACGTCCAGCACCACTGCAGGTGTGTCGGTCTCCAGCTGAGCGAGCCAGTCTTTTAATTGAGAGGGGCGTATGTTGTTAACCACTGCAACCCCTGTTCAGAACCTGAAACCTGTGGGCTGTGGCATGTTGCGCAAACGCGCGGCCACCGTGTCCCAGGGTTGAACGGTATGAAAGGCCGCAGGGCCAGTCCGCCGCACCAATGAGGCACGCATCACGGGCTCTTGGCCGGTGATGGCAAACAGGCGACCACCGTCTTTGAGCAGATCAAGCAGGTCTGCCGGGATGTCGGCGACAGAACCGCTTAACACGATGGCGTCGTACGGGGCGTCGGCGTTGCAAGCGCTAAAGCGGTGTGCGGCGGCGTCGGTGGTGCGCACCTCGGCGTTGGTGATGCCGGCCTGGGCCAGGTTGTGGCTGGCGGCTTGGGCCAAGCTGGGGTTGATCTCTAGGGTGGTGACATGGGCGCACTGGCTGGCCAACAAAGCCGCCATGTAGCCGGAGCCGGTGCCAATTTCCAGGACCTTGTCGGTGGCTTGCAGGGCCAGGTCTTGCAAAGCACGCGCCTCTACTTTGGGGGCGAGCATGCGCTCACCTTCAAGTGCCCCCAGGGGTATTTCCATGTCCACAAAGGCCAAGTGCTTGTAGGCCGGTGGTACAAAATCTTCGCGGCGTATCACCGACAGCAGGTGCAATACCTGCACATCGAGCACCTCCCAAGGGCGGATCTGTTGCTCGATCATGTTGAAGCGGGCCTTGTCAAAATCAAAGGCTGGGCTGTTGCTGCTCATTGATACTCCATCGGGTATGCATGCGTGTCCTCCCCCATTGTACTGAACTGTGGCAACTCAATCGGTTCTCCCGGAGGGCCGGACCAACAGGCCCTTTAACAGCAAGTCGGCCTGGGTGTTCACAAACGTCTGCGGGTCCAGTTCGGTTCCTGGTCCGCAGCAAGGGGACATGGCGTGTTTCCACATCACCAAAAAAATCATGGGTGCGATCAAGGCATAAATGCCGTAGGTGGGGTCCACCGGTTGAAACTCCCCCCTGTCAACGCCCCTTTGCAACACCCGGCGTATCAGTTGGTTGCCCGGTTCGATCACCTCTTGGCTGTAAAACTGGGCGATTTCAGGGAACGTGACCGATTCGGTCATCACCAGCTTGGTGATGCCAGACGCCTGTGTGGTGCCGATACGTTCCCACCATTGGGCCAGGCAGTAACGGACCAGGTCGCTGGTGGTGCCGGTGAACTGGTCAAACTCGGCGTTCCACTCCAAAAACTGTCCCGAGATGTTTTCACGGACCACGG
>JBEBBB010000100.1:0-6337 GCA_041158605.1 Pseudomonadota bacterium | reverse complement strand
TGCTCGACGCTGGCACCGGTGCGGAGGTGCTGAGCCTGGGTGCAGCCCAACGCATCCGTTTTAAAGAGCAACAGGTGGTGCTGCCCGGCCAAACGCTGGTGGCCGAAGGCTTCAGCGACATCTTGGTGGGGGGGCGCCTGCAATGGAGCGACCGCTGGTCTCTCAATGGCACAGTGCAATTCAACCCCGACACCCGGGAATCGGTGCGGACCACCATGGGCGTGCGCTACAACCCGGGCAACTACCGCACGTTGAGCGCAGCCTACCGTTTGCAACGGGGCACCAGCGAACAGTTTGACGTGGGCTGGCAGTGGCCTTTGAGCGATCTGTTTGGCACCCCACCCGCCGACAACCGTGGCACCGGCCGTGGCCTGGGCGCAGGCGAGTGGTACAGCGTGGGCCGCATCAACTACAGCGTGCCCGACCGCAAGATCGTCGACCTGGTGGCCGGCTTCGAATACGATGGGGGCTGTTATGTGGGGCGTGTGGTGCTGGAACGCCTGCAAAACAGCAGCAGCAGCGCCAACCAGCGCATCCTGTTCCAACTCGAATTTGTCGGGTTCTCGCGCATAGGCTCCAACCCCTTGCAGACCCTCAAAACCAACATCCCACGCTACCAGTACCTGCGCGAGGAAATCAACCCACCCAGCCGGTATGAACGTTATGAGTAAGCGCATGTACCCCTTGCCCCTGGCACCTCTGGCGATGGCTTTGGCCTTGTTATGGGGCACCTCCACCGCCCAGGCCCAGCGCCTCAACTTGCCCAGCACCACCAGCGCCAGTGCCGCCACGCGTCCTGGTGACCACATCGTCGCGGTGGTCAACTCAGAACCCATCACCAGTGCCGATGTGCGCGCCCGCCTGTCCCGGGTTGAAGCCCCCCGGGGCGGCAGTTTGCCGCCGCGTGACGAACTCGCACGCCAGGTGCTGGACATGCTGATCAACGAGCGTGTATTGACCCAAACCGCCACCAAGCTGGGCATCAAGGTAGACGATGCGGCCGTGCGAAACGCCGAACAGTCGGTGGCCCGACAAAACAACGTCGACACCACCGAGCTGCACAAACGGCTTGCGGGCATGGGCATAGAGCTGGCCCGCTTCCGCGAGGACCTGCGCAAAGACCTCTTGATCCAACGGGTCCGCGAACGCGAGGTGGATGGCCGGGTCCGGGTCACCGAACAAGACATCGACGACTACATCCGTGACAAGCAGGGTGCTTCGGGCCTGGAGGGCCTGGAATTGAACCTGGCACAGGTGCTGGTGCAAATACCCGAAGGGGCTTCTGACGCGGTGGTGGCAGAGCGCCAAGCCAAAGCCGCCAGCTTGCTGGCCCGGGCCCGCAGTGGGGAAGATTTTGCCGCTTTGGCCCGTGCCACCTCGGACGCCAGCGACAAGGCCCAAGGTGGGCTGCTGGGCCTGCGCCCCGCCGACCGTTACCCCACCTTGTTTGTGGAAGCCACCCGCCAGCTCAAGCCGGGTGACATCGCTGGCCCGGTGCGCAGTGGTGCGGGTTTGCACATCCTGAAAGTGGTGGAAAAACGTGTACCGGGTATGCCCGACACCGTTATTCCCCAAACGCGGGCACGCCACATCCTGCTGCGCCCCACCCCCCAACTGACCGAAGCCGCCGCCGTTGAGCGCCTCAACGGGTACAAAAAGGCCATTGAAGGTGGCGCTTCTTTTGAAGCCTTGGCGCGGGAACACAGCCAAGACGGCTCTGCCTCCCAAGGAGGCGATTTGGGCTGGGCCAACCCGGGCATGTTTGTGCCCGAGTTTGAAACCGCCATGAATGCCCTCCAACCGGGCCAGGTGTCGAACCCGGTGGTATCGCGTTTTGGCGTGCACCTGATCCAATTGGTGGAACGCCGCCAATACGAGTTGACACCCCGCGAACAACGCGAGGTTTTGCGCGGCTTGGTGCGCGAGCAGTTGGCCGAACGCAACTACGCGGATTGGGTGCGGGAGCAGCGGGCACAGGCCTACGTCGACCTGCGCGAGCCGCCCCAGTGAAACACCAAGCGCGCAAACGTTTCGGGCAACACTTTTTGTCCGATGGCGGCATCATCGACGCCATCGTGCAGGCTATCGCACCGGCGCCCGGCCAGTTTGTGGTCGAAATCGGCCCTGGTTTGGCCGCCCTCACCCAACCCCTGGTGGAGCGCTTGGGCCACCTCACCGTGATCGAACTGGACCGCGACCTGGCCGTGCGCTTGCGCCAGCACGCCCAGCTCTCGGTGATCGAGTCCGACGTGCTGCGGGTGGACTTCCGGGCGCTGGCCGACAGCGAACCCGACCGGCCCATGCGGGTGGTGGGCAACCTGCCCTACAACATCTCTACCCCCATCTTGTTCCACCTGCTGGCCACCGCCGACCGCGTGCAAGACCAGCACTTCATGCTCCAAAAAGAGGTGATCGACCGGATGGTGGCCACCCCCAGCACCGCCGCCTATGGGCGCCTGAGCGTGATGCTGCAGTGGCGTTACGACATGGAAAACGTGCTGTTTGTACCACCCGAAAGTTTCGACCCACCCCCTCGGGTGGACAGCGCGGTGGTGCGCATGGTGCCCAAAACCAACCCCGCAGCGGTCACCATGGCGGTGCTGGAGCCTATGGTGCAGGCGGCGTTTTCACAACGGCGCAAGCTGTTGCGGCACAGCCTGGGCCGCTGGCTTGAGGACCAGGGCTACACCGGGCATTTTGACCTGCAACGCCGCGCCGAAGAGGTGCCCGTGGCGGAATACGTGGACTTGGCGCTGGCCCTGCGGGCGTAAAAAAGCCGCTGCAAGCAGCGGCTTTTTGAATGAACACACCCGGGCGTTCCCCGGTGCTTCAGCCAGGTTAGGCGGCAGTGAGCCAGTAACCCGCGTTGAACGGGCTGCTCATGCGCAGCGCCTGGGGGCTGACGTCCACCAGCTTGTCGGTCAGCATGGGCTCGTCGCCCTGCACCTCAATGTCTTCGGCCTTGGGCGCGCGGGCCACCGAGAACGAGTAGAAGCAGCGGAAAGGCACCTTGCGGTCGCTCCAGTAGTCGGCCACGTCGCGGAAGATGTCGAGCAGCTGTTCGCGCGCTTCTTTGTCGAACTTGGGGCTGGTAGGGATGTGCTCCAGCACCACGATAAAACCGGTTTGTGGCCCCGACTTGTGGACCAGATCGGTCATGCTGTCATAGAGCGCATCGAAGTTTTTGCCAAACGTGGCCGGCAGGGTGTACTGCGCAGCGATCAGGTCCAGCACGTCTTGTTTGTTCTGGGCCGTGGCCAGGTTGGCGTACAAAAAGTGGTGGCCCAGTTGTTCGGCAGCCTTTTCCAGGTCACCCACGGTGTGGGCCCGGATGGACTGGACAATGTTGGTTCTCACGGTACGAAGTGGCGTGTCCATCTCCGCGTCTCTTTCAAAAACAAAGTTAACAAGTCTGTGCTGTCACTGCACGATGCGCTTGAAGCTCGCGTAGTGATCGGCGGTGTAGTAACAGGCTTCAGGTGCCTTGGGCTGGTTGCCTCCGCAGACGATGCGACGGGCACCCCGGTGGCTGAGCCCTGGGGTGGGCACGGTGTACTCGCGGTAATAACCCCGCGTTTGCCGGGGCAACAGGCGCTCCCTGTTGCCAAACACCGTGCCGTCTTTCTCGTACCGGAAAGGGCCACCTTGGTATATCTGCTGCAGGACCTGCTGGCCCTGCACCGGCAGGGCCGCAACGGCCACCACTTGTGTGACCGCATCCAACTGGGACGCAGGCGCTTCCCTGGCGACCAAACCAGAGACCCACAACAACCCCGCTAGCAGCACCCACCGGGCACCCAACCCACCGCGTTTTCGGAACATCCAACCCTAAAACCTGAAGGGCCAACCCGAACCTTGGGCCACAGCCACAAGCACCCGGGTTAACCCTGAAATCTGATGGCGAGAGTGTGCCTGAACCGGCTTAAAAAATCAAGTGCAAGAAGGGCCTCAAAAGGCCCTTGACAAGCCGCAAAAGACCAGGGTCAGGTGGGGGTACGGTCGCCCACGTTGGCTTCGGCCACGGTGAGAGCCGTCATGTTGACGATCCGGCGCACCGTGGCGCTGGGGGTCAGGATGTGGGCGGGTTTGGCCACCCCCAGCAGCATGGGGCCCACCGCGATACCACCACCGGCTGCGGTTTTGAGCAGGTTGTAGGCGATGTTGGCAGCGTCGATGTTGGGCAACACCAGCAGGTTGGCATCCCCCACCAGGGCACTGCGGGGCATCAGCCGCCGGCGCGCTTCGGCGTCGAGGGCCACATCACCGTGCATCTCGCCGTCCACTTCCAGCCAAGGGGCGTTTTGTTGCAACAAGGCCAAGGTGTCACGCATCTTGACCGCGCTGGGCTGGTTGGACGAGCCGAAATTGGAGTGCGACACCAAAGCCGCTTTGGGTGTGATGCCAAACCGCATCATCTTGCGCGCGGCCATGACGGTGATTTCGGCCAGTTGCTCGGCGGTAGGGTCGTAGTTGACGTGGGTGTCCACCAAAAACACCTGCCGCCCGGGCAGCATCAGGGCGTTCATCGCCGCGTAGCAGTGGGCGGTGGCACGTTTGCCGATCACCTGGTCGATGTAGTCCAGGTGCATGTGGGTGTTGCCCCAGGTGCCGCAAATCAGGCCGTCCACCTCGCCTTTGTGCAGCAGCATGGTACCGATCAGGGTGAGGCGGCGGCGCATTTCGATTTTGGCGAACTGCTCGGTCACTCCACGGCGCTCCATCAGACGGTGGTAGGTTTGCCAAAAGTCGCGGTAACGCTCATCTTGTTCGACGTTGACCACGTCGTAATCCAGGCCTTCTTTGAGGCGCAGTCCAAACTTTTCAATGCGTTGGGCGATGATGGGCGGGCGGCCAATCAGGGTGGGGCGGGCCAAGCCCTCGTCCACCACCACCTGGCAGGCGCGCAGCACGCGCTCTTCTTCGCCCTCGGCATAGGCCACGCGTTTGGCCTGGGCCCGTTTGGCGGCCGCGTACACCGGCTTCATCATGGTGCCAGACGCGAACACAAAACTTTGCAGCTTGTCGCGGTAGGCGTCGAGGTCGGCGATCGGGCGGGTGGCCACACCACTGGCCACCGCCGCTTCGGCCACAGCAGGCGCGATTTTCATCATCAGCCGGGGGTCGAAGGGTTTGGGGATGAGGTACTCGGGCCCAAACGCCAGTTTTTCACCCGCGTAAGCCGCGGCCACCACTTCGCTTTGTTCGGCCTGGGCCAGCTCAGCGATGGCGTGCACGGCTGCGATTTCCATCTCGTCGGTGATGGTGGACGCACCGGCGTCCAGGGCACCCCGGAAGATGTACGGAAAACACAGGACGTTGTTGACCTGGTTGGGGTAGTCGGTGCGCCCGGTGGCCATGATGGCGTCGTCGCGCACGGCTTTGACGTCCTCGGGCAGGATCTCGGGGTTGGGGTTGGCCAAGGCCAGAATCAGGGGGTTGGCGGCCATCTGGGCCACCATGTCTTTTTTCAGCACACCACCGGCCGACAACCCCAGGAAAATGTCGGCGTCTTTGATGACCTCGGTCAGGGTGCGCGCGTCGGTTTTTTGGGCGAACTGCGCCTTGTCGGGGTCCATCAACTCGGTGCGGCCCTCGTACACCACACCGGCCAGGTCGGTGACGTAAATGTTCTCGCGCGGTATGCCCAGCTTGACCAGCAGGCCCAGGCAAGCCAGGGCGGCCGCGCCCGCGCCCGAGGTGACCAGCTTGATTTTTTTCGGGTCTTTGCCCACCACCTTCAAGCCGTTCAGTATGGCCGCGCCCACCACAATCGCGGTGCCGTGTTGGTCGTCGTGGAACACCGGGATCTTCATGCGCTCGCGCAGCTTGCGCTCCACGTAGAAGCAGTCCGGGGCCTTGATGTCTTCCAGGTTGATGCCACCAAAGGTGGGCTCCAGGGCGGCGATCACCTCGACCAGCTTGTCGGGGTCTTTTTCGTTGATTTCGATGTCAAACACATCGATACCCGCGAATTTTTTGAACAGCACCCCTTTGCCTTCCATCACCGGTTTGGCGGCCAGGGGGCCGATATCGCCCAGGCCTAGCACGGCAGTGCCGTTGGTGATCACGGCCACCAGGTTGCCGCGGCTGGTGTACTTGAAGGCGTTGGCCGGGTCGGCCACGATCTCTTCACAGGGCGCGGCCACGCCCGGCGAATACGCCAGGGCCAGGTCGCGCTGGTTGGTCAGTTGTTTGGTGGCCGCGATGGCCACCTTGCCGGGTGTCGGGAACTCGTGGTATTCCAGCGCGGCGCGGCGCAGCTCGGCGCGTTTGTTGTCCTGGGTTTTGTCGTTGCTCATGCGGTTGTCTCCAGTCGGGTCATTCTGTAATGTGAAAG
>JBEBBB010000099.1:0-4258 GCA_041158605.1 Pseudomonadota bacterium | reverse complement strand
TCGACCATTTCAAACAGGTCAACGACAGGCATGGCCATGTGATTGGTGATGCGGTTTTGGGGGCTGTGGCCCAGACCTTGCAGGACTGTGTGCGCCCTATGGACACGGTGGCCCGTTTTGGTGGAGAGGAGTTTGCAGTGGTGTTTCCCAGCTGCCCCCCCACGTTTGCCCAGGTGGTGGCCGAGCGCATACGGGAGCGCGTGGAGCGGCTGGCCGTGCCGGTGAATGGCACCGCTTTGCAGGTAACCGTCAGTTGTGGCGGGGCCTTTGCCCCCGAATGGAGCCGCACCACCCCTGAGGCTTGGATAGACCGGGCCGATGCCCAGTTGTACCGGGCCAAAGCAGGGGGCCGCAACCAAGTGTGTATCGAAAGCCCGGTGGCCAGCACGGTCAGTGCCGAAGAAAAGGGTTTTCTGTTTGGCTTGGGCGACGGCGGCCTTATGATCGACGAACCGGACGGCCAGGCTGGCCACTGAGGCAACCCAGACGATATGAGCGACAAGACCCCTTCAACATCCACACCCGCAGGCCCTGTGCTGACCACGGCCAAGGGCAAGGTGGTGGCGATCACCAGCGGCAAGGGTGGCGTGGGCAAAACGTTTGTGTCGGCCAACCTGGCCGCTGCCCTGACACGGCGTGGGCTGAAGGTTTTGGTGTTGGACGCAGACCTGGGGTTGGCCAACCTGGATGTGGTGCTCAACCTGTACCCCAAAATCACGCTGCACGATGTGTTCAGCGGCAAGGCCACGCTAGAAGATGCCATTCTCAAGGCCCCGGGGGGGTTCTCGGTGATTTTGGCGGGCTCGGGCATGGTGGAGTATTCCCGGCTGACGCCCGAGGTTCGCAACGACTTCCTCAAGTTGATGGCCGATATCGTGCCGCGGTTTGACGTGGTCTTGCTGGACACCGGGGCGGGCATATCCGATGTGGTGTTGTTTGCGGTGTCGCTGGCCTCCGAGGTGTTGTTGGTCGCCACCCCTGAACCGACCTCGCTCACCGACGCCTATGCCACCATCAAGGTCTTGGCATCCCAACAACAGCGCCAGCAGGTGCGCTTGATCGTGAACCAGACGGTGCGGCCCGGTGATGGGCGCAACATCACGGCACAGCTGCAACAGGTGCTCAACCGTTTTATGGGGGCCACCGCGGGCGGCGAGCCCGACCCCAACAAGCGGGTGGTGCGCTTGATCCACTTGGGGGATATCCCCTCAGACCAGTCTGTCAAAGACGCTGTGATGCGCCGGCAATTGTTGTTGACCCACACGCCCGGCTCCGCCGCAGCGATGGCCGTCGGCCAAATCGCTGGGCGCCTTGAAGACACGGTCATCGCCCCCTTGGCGCCTTGATCCCTGGTTTACCCCTGACACCGCGTGAACACACAAGCCTCCGGTGTACTGGCCAGCTGGTTTGAACGCTTGGCACAAGGGGGGGACTTTCCGGCCATGTCGGAGCAGTTGGTTCGGGTGCAAGCCATCGCCAGCCAGGAAAACGAAAGCCTGCACCGGCTGACCAACGAGATCCTCAAAGACGTGGGTTTGACGCAGAAATTGCTGCGTATTGTCAACTCCGCCGGGTTTGCCCACGCCCGTGCTGGGGGGGTGACCACGGTGTCGCGTGCGGTCAGCTTGGTGGGTTTTGTGGGTATACGCAACCTGGCCATGAGTTTGGTGGTGCTAAACCACATGCCCAACCAAGACCAAGCCGACCGCCTGAAAATGGGGTTTTTGAGGGCTTTGTTTTCGGGGCTGCTCGCTGAAGAGTTGGCGGTGGTTGAGGGTGACAAAGAAGAGGTCTTCTTGGGTGCCATGTTCCAGAACCTAGGGCGTTTGCTGGTGGGTTTTTACCACCCCGATGGGGCTGAGGCGATCGCCCAGCGCTTGGCAGACAAAGGCGGCTCAGAGACCGAAGCCGCCCGGGTGGTATTGGGGGTGAACCTGGAGGATTTGGGTTTGGCGGTGGCCCGGCATTGGGGTTGGCCAGAAGGCATGCAGCGCTTGATGTGGCGCCCCGAGAGCGCACCGCCTTTGCGGGCGCCTGCAGACGCGCTCGACCGCTTGCGGTGGACCGCGTTTGCGGCCAACCAAGTGGCTGAGGCGGTGTGGCAAGACCCAGGTACCGGCGAGACCGACCGCTGGATGAAAGTGGCCCTGCGGTTTTCAGGGGTGTTGGCGCAGGACCGGCAGCGTATGGCCCAGGCGCTGGAAAAAGCACGCGACAAGTTGATGGCCTTGGTGCAAGCCATAGAGCTGCGCCTGCCGCCACAAAACGGCTTGGTGTGGCTGACGGGGCAAACCCCTGCCGCGGTCACCACGGCGGTGCCGGTGGTGGACCAGGCTTCGGAGGGCGGTTCGGGTGTGGTGGTACCCGTTGGCTTGGATTTGCTGGTGCAGGGCGTGCAAGACACCACCGCTGCGCTGGCCGAAGGCGTTGAACCTGCCGATGTGTTGCGCATGGCTTTGGAAACCATGTACCGCGCCATGGGCATGCGGCGTGTTTTGTTGTGTTTGCGTGACAACGCTGGACAGGTGTTGAGCGGTCGGTGGGGTCTGGGTGTGGGCGTGACCGCACAGACCAAACAGTTTCGTGTGGATTTGCAAGGCAACGATTTGTTTGCCGGGTTGTGCAACAAGGCGGTAGACACCTTGATCACCGACATGACCGTTCCCCAGGTGGCGGGGCGGCTACCCGTTTGGTACACCCAACAAACCGACAAGCCTGCTGCCTTTTTGGTGTTGCCCTTGGCGTCCCGTGGACAGGCTGTGGGTTTGATTTACGCCGATTGGAGTGGCCCACCCCCATCGGCTGACAGCCGGGAAATGGCCTTGCTCAAGACTTTGCGCAACCAGGTTCTGATGGCGTTGCGCTTACCACGGCAGTGACCTCGATCTCCACCTGTGCACGCGCCTCCACCAGCGCACTCACCTCTACACAGGTCATGGCCGGGAAATGCCGGCCCATGACCTCGCGGTAAACCACACCCAGCTCTTTCAGCCGGTTGTTGTAGGTGTCCCGGTCGGTGATGTACCAGGTCATCCGGGCCATGTGTTCGGGCCCACCACCAGCGGCTTCCAGGACCGCACGCACGTTCAGCAGGGCTTGTCGGCACTGGGCGATGAAGTCGTCGGTTTCGAACGCCTGTTGGGCGTTCCAGCCGATTTGCCCGCCCACAAACACCAGGGTGCTGCCCACGGCGAGTGTGCTGGCCATGCCATTAGCGTAGCCTTTGGCAGGTGCCCAGCCGGGTGGGTTCAGTGGGGTCATGGGTGGGCTCCGTTGGTGTGGACCATCTGGCGCAGCACAAACCGTTGGAGTTTGCCCGTTTCGGTGCGGGGCAGCTGCGCCAGGTAGGTGATTTGCCGTGGGTATTTGTAGGGGGCCAAGGTGTTTTTCACGTGTTCTTGCAAGGCCTGGGTCATGGCCGCGTCGCCGGTGTGGCCGGGCTTGAGCACGCAGTAGGCCTTGACCACCATGCCGCGTTCGGCATCGGGCTGGCCCACCACCCCACACTCGGCCACAGCGGGGTGCTGTAACAAGGCGTCTTCCACCTCGGGGCCACCCACGTTGTAGCCGGCGGTGATGATCATGTCATCGGCCCGTGACTGGTAAAAAAAGTAGCCGTCAGGGTCCTGGACAAAGGCGTCGCCGGGGTGGTTCCAGCCGTGTTGGACGTATTGGGTTTGCCGGGGGTCGTCGAGGTAACGGCAACCGGTGGGGCCCACCACCGCCAGTTTGCCCACCGTGCCGTGGGGCACCTCGTGGCCTTGGTCGTCCACCACCTTGGCTTGGTAGCCGGGCACCACCTGGCCAATGGCGCCCTCGCGGGTGCCGCCGTGGCTGGACGAGATGAAGATGTGGAACATCTCGGTGGCACCGATGCCGTCCAACAGTTCCAGCCCGGTGGCTTGCCGCCACAGTTGGCGCGTGGCCACTGGCAAACCCTCGCCAGCGCTGACCGCGACGCGCAGCGAGGGCAGGCCCACCGCCTGGGCGTGCGGGGCCATTTGGCGGTAAAACGTGGGCGCTGTAAAGCAGGCCGTGACACCCACCCGCCGCATGGTGTGTACCATGGACTCGGGTGTGTACGCCTGCGCCGGGAGGTACAGCGAGGCCCCAGACCACATGGGGAACAACAACAGCCCACCCAAACCAAAGGTGAAGGCCAGGGGTGGGGTGCCTGTCACGGTGTCCTCGGGCCGCAGCTGGAGCACGTGGCGCGGCCAAGTTTCGCAGGCGGCCAGCACATCCAGGTGGGTGTGCA
>JBEBBB010000098.1:0-2887 GCA_041158605.1 Pseudomonadota bacterium | reverse complement strand
CAGCTTGTTTTTGGCAATCCAGGGCATCATGGCGCGCAACTGGGCACCCACCACTTCGATGCTGTGGTCGGCGGTGTTGCGGCGGCGGGCGGTCATGCTGGGGTAGTTCAGGCGACCTTCTTGGATGAACATCTTGGCGTAGTCACCGTTTTGGATGCGCTTCAGGGCGTTGCGCATGGCTTTGCGGGACTCGTCGTTGATGACCTCAGGGCCGGTCACGTACTCGCCAAACTCCGCGTTGTTGGAGATGGAGTAGTTCATGTTGGCGATGCCGCCTTCGTAGATCAGGTCGACGATCAGCTTGAGCTCGTGCAGGCACTCGAAGTAAGCCATTTCAGGGGCGTAACCGGCCTCCACCAAGGTCTCGTAACCCATCTTGATCAGCTCAACGGCACCACCGCACAACACAGCCTGTTCGCCGAACAGGTCGGTTTCGGTTTCTTCTTTGAAGTTGGTTTCGATGATGCCGGCCTTGCCACCACCGTTGGCCATGGCGTAGCTCAGGGCCAGGTCACGGGCTTTGCCGGACTTGTCTTGGTGCACAGCCACCAGGTGGGGCACGCCGCCGCCTTGGGTGTAGGTGTTGCGCACGGTGTGGCCAGGGGCTTTGGGGGCGACCATCCACACGTCCAGGTCGGCGCGGGGCACGACTTGGTTGTAGTGCACGTTGAAACCGTGGGCAAAGGCCAGCGACGCACCTTGTTTGATGTTAGGGGCCACGTTGTTGGTGTAGACCTCTGCGATTTGCTCGTCGGGCAACAGGATCATGACCACGTCGGCGGCCTTGACGGCGTCATTGACTTCCATCACGGTCAGGCCGGCTTTGCCGACTTTGTCCCAGGAGGCGCCGCCTTTGCGCAGACCAACCACCACCTTCACGCCGCTGTCGTTCAGGTTTTGGGCGTGGGCGTGGCCTTGGCTGCCGTAACCGATGATGGCCACGGTTTTGCCTTTGATCAGGCTCAGGTCACAGTCTTTGTCGTAGAAAACTTTCATGGGTTGCTCCGTTTGAAATCGTGAAAAAAACCAGCAATGGTAGCGGTTGGTGAAAAAGGGGCATCAGACGCGCAGGATGCGCTCGCCCCGGCCGATGCCGCTGGCACCCGTGCGCACGGTTTCCAGGATGGCGCTGCGGTCGATGGCTTGCAAAAACGCGTCGTTTTTGGATTGGTCGCCGGTGAGCTCGATGGTGTAGCTTTTTTCGGTGACGTCAATGATGCGGCCGCGGAAAATGTCGGCCATGCGCTTCATTTCCTCGCGCTCTTTGCCCACCGCGCGGACCTTCACCATCATGAGCTCGCGCTCGGTGTAGGCCCCTTCGGTGAGGTCGACCACCTTGACCACCTCGATCAGGCGGTTGAGGTGTTTGGTGATTTGTTCGATGACGTCATCGGACCCAGTGGTCTGGATGGTCATGCGCGACAGCGACGGGTCTTCCGTCGGGGCCACGGTGAGAGACTCGATGTTGTAACCCCGGGCGGAGAACAGGCCCACCACACGCGACAGGGCGCCGGGTTCGTTTTCGAGCAGGACAGCGATGATGTGTTTCATGGTTCGATGGCTCATTTCGCCCACCCTCCCCCACTGCCGGTAAGCAGCGGGCTTGGTGGGCAATAGATTCGTCTAAAAGGGGGTTTACAGGTCTTCGCTGCCCAGCAGCATTTCGGTGATGCCTTTGCCGGCCTGGACCATCGGGAACACGTTCTCGGTGGGGTCGGTGCGGAAGTCGATGAAGACGGTCCGGTCTTTGTAGGTGGTGCGGGCTTCGTGCAGAGCGCCCTCGACGTCTTGTGGACGTTCGATTTTCATGCCCACGTGCCCGTAGGCCTCGGCCAGTTTCACAAAGTCGGGTAATGCGTCCATGTAGCTGTGGCTGTAGCGGCCCGAGTACTCGATCTCTTGCCACTGGCGCACCATGCCCAGGTAACGGTTGTTCAGCGACAGCACCTTAATGGGGGTGTTGTACTGCAAGCAGGTGGACAGCTCCTGGATGCACATCTGCACCGACCCTTCACCGGTGACGCAGAACACCTCGGCATCGGGTTTGGCCAGCTTGATGCCCATGGCATAGGGTATGCCCACACCCATGGTGCCCAAACCACCGGAGTTGATCCACCGGCGGGGTTCGTTGAACTTGTAGTACTGGGCGGCCCACATCTGGTGCTGGCCCACATCGGAAGTGATGTAGGTGTCGGTGCCCTGGGTCATGTTCCAGAGGGTTTCGATGACCATCTGGGGTTTGATGACCTCGGTGTTGCCGCGGTCATACTTCAGGCAGTCGCGGCCGCGCCAGCCTTCGATGGTCTGCCACCACTGGGCCAAGGCGTGTTCATCGGGCTTGAGCTGGCCCTCTTTGACCATGGCGATGAGCTCGGTCAACACGTCTTTCACGTCGCCCACGATGGGCACATCGACCTTGACCCGCTTGGAGATGCTGGAGGGATCGATGTCGATGTGGATGATCTTGCGCTCGTTTTGGGCGAAGTGTTTGGGGTTGCCAATCACGCGGTCGTCAAAACGGGCGCCCACCGCCAGCAACACGTCGCAGTTCTGCATGGCGTTGTTGGCTTCAATGGTGCCGTGCATGCCCAGCATGCCGAGGAATTTTTTCTCGGTAGCGGGGTAGGCACCCAAACCCATCAGGGTGTTGGTAACGGGGTAACCCAGCAAATCGACCAGGGTGCGCAACTCTTGCACCGCGTTACCCAACAAGACACCACCGCCGGTGTAAATGTAGGGGCGTTTGGCGGCCAACAACAACTGCAGGGCCTTGCGGATCTGGCCGCCATGGCCCTTGCGCACCGGGTTGTAGGAGCGCATGACCACGGTGTCGGGGTAGCCGGTGTAGGCGGTCTTTTTGAAGGACACGTCTTTCGGAATGTCCACC
>JBEBBB010000097.1:0-2619 GCA_041158605.1 Pseudomonadota bacterium | reverse complement strand
ACCACCCGAACGTCTGCTGGTGCGGTCAGGCCCAAGGCACGCAAAGGCTGGGGCGGGTACACCACCGCGCCGGCAGCGAGGCGGTCGGCCAAGTGACGCGACAAGCCCTGGCCTGCGGCGCTCTCAAAAAAACCCTCGACCACCGGCAACCAAGCCGCTGCCACACCCCAGTCGGCGGGCGGCCACGCAGCGAGTCGCCCAACCTCGTTGGAGCCCCCAAACAAATCCACCTCAAGCAACCTTGCCAAACAGGTGCGACAAGGCCACACCCGGGTCGGGTTCGCGCATAAAAGCCTCGCCCACCAAAAACGCGTGCACACCGGCGTCGCGCATGCGCGCCACATCGGCTGGGGTGCGGATGCCACTTTCGGTTACCAACAAGCGGTCTGCCGGCACCTGCGACAGCAAGGCCAAGGTGGTGTCCAGCGACACGTCGAAGGTGCGCAGGTTGCGGTTGTTCACACCCACCAAAGGGGTTTTGAGGCGCAAGGCCCGCTCCAGCTCGGGCGCGTCGTGCACCTCCACCAACACCGCCATGTTCAAGCCCAGGGCCTGCGCCTCTAGGTCGGCCATCTGGGCGTCATCCAGACACGCGGCGATCAACAAGATGCAGTCAGCGCCCATGGCCCGGGCTTCATAAACCTGGTAGGCGTCGACCATGAAGTCTTTGCGCAGCACCGGCAGGTCGCACGATGCGCGGGCCTGCTTCAGGTAGTCGGTGCTGCCCTGGAAATAACGCCGGTCGGTGAGCACGGACAAACAGGCCGCACCGTGTTCGGCGTAACTTTGTGCGATGTCGGCGGGAATAAAGTCTTCGCGCAACACACCTTTGGAAGGACTGGCTTTTTTCACCTCGGCAATCACCGCCGGCAAGCCACGGGCCACCTTGGCCCGCATGGCGCCCACAAAGTCGCGGCTGAGCACCCGGGACTCGGCATCAAAGCGGACCATGTCCAGGGTTTTGGTGGTTTGGGCCTGCGCGATTTCCTCGCGCTTGGTGGCCACGATCTGCTGGAGGATGTCGGTCATAGCGGTTGTCCTGGTCTGCAAAAAAGGCTCACGCCGGTGTGCTGAGGGCGTGGGCCACGGTGACCAACTGGTCGAGTTTGGCTTTGGCTGCGCCACTGGCCAAGGCGGCCCGGGCGCGTTCGATGCCCTCCCCCATGGAGCCCACCACGTTGGCGGCGTACAAGGCCACACCAGCGTTCAGGGCCACGATGTCGCGGGCCGCACCGGGCTCGTTGTCGAGCACCCCCAGCAACATGGCCCGGGATTGTTCAGGCGTCTCCACCCGCAAGGCCCGGTTGCTGGCCATGGTCAGGCCGAAGTCTTCCGGGTGGATCTCGTATTCGGTCACCTCACCACCGCGCAACTCACCCACCAGGGTGCCCGCACCCAGGCTGACCTCGTCCATGCCGTCTTTGCCATACACCACCAAGGCGTGTTCGGCGCCCAAACGCTGCAGGGCCCGCACCTGGATGCCCACCAGGTCGGGGTGGAACACCCCCATCAAAATGTTGGGCGCGCCAGCAGGGTTGGTGAGCGGCCCCAGGATGTTGAAGATGGTGCGCATGCCCAGCTCTTTGCGCACCGGCGCCACGTTTTTCATGGCGGGGTGGTGGTTGGGGGCGAACATGAAACCTATGCCCACCTGGTCCAGGCACCGGGCAATGGCGTCAGGCCCCAGGTTGATGTTCACACCCAGGCTTTCCAGCACGTCGGCGCTGCCGCTTTTGCTGGACACGCTGCGCCCACCGTGTTTGCTCACCTTGGCACCGGCGGCAGCGGCCACGAACATGCTGCAGGTGGAGATGTTGAAGGTGTGCGAGCCGTCACCACCGGTGCCCACGATGTCAACCAAATGGGTGCGGTCGGCCACATGGACCTTGGTGGAGAACTCGCGCATCACCTGGGCAGCGGCGGTGATCTCACCGATGGTCTCTTTTTTCACACGCAAGCCGGTGATCAGGGCGGCCATCATCACAGGCGACATCTCGCCGCTCATGATGAGGCGCATGAGGTGCAGCATCTCGTCGTGGAAAATTTCGCGGTGTTCGATGGTCCGCTGCAAAGCCTCTTGGGGGGTGATTTTGTGGCTGTGGGGCATGGCGGTCTCCTGTGGGTCAGTCGGTGGGGGTCAGGAAGTTGCGCAACATGGCATGGCCGTGCTCCGTCAACACACTTTCCGGGTGGAACTGCACCCCCTGGATGTCCAGGCTGGTGTGGCGCACACCCATGATTTCACCGTCGGCCGTCCAGGCCGTGACCTTCAACTCGGCTGGGCAGCTGGCACGCTCGATGGCCAAGGAGTGGTAGCGGTTCACGGTGAAGCGCTCGGGCAGGCCAGCAAAGACCCCCTCTTGGGTGGTGGTGATCACGCTGGTCTTGCCGTGCATCAGCTCTTGGGCCCGCACAATGCGCCCCCCAAAAGCGGCGCCTATGCTCTGGTGCCCCAAACAGACCCCGAGGATGGGCAAACGGCCCGCGAAGTGCTGGATGGCCGCCACGGACACACCGGCCTCGGCGGGCGAACAGGGCCCCGGGGAAATGACCAACCGGTCGGGCTGGCGCTCGGCGATGCCCTCCAGGGTGATCTCGTCGTTGCGGAACACCTCGACG
>JBEBBB010000096.1:0-5218 GCA_041158605.1 Pseudomonadota bacterium | reverse complement strand
CAGGTCCAAGCGCCCCGACAGGTTGTCGAGCTGCAGTGGCGCAGGGGCTTGTCCCAGTTGGGCCCCCACCGTTTTTAAGGCCAGGTCTGCCGTGGCTTGGGTCAGGGTGCCGCGTTGCATGTCCAGCCACACCCGCAAGGCTCCCGCGCCTTCCCGCAACTCCACCCCCAGCCCTGTCTGGGTGTCCAGGTGGTTTCTCAGCCGTTTCAGGTCCACCTGGGGAAAATCACCATACAAGGTGCCGCTCCACTGCTGCCAGCGCCCGGCAGAGCGCTCCCACAGGGGTTGGCGCCAGTGCCCTTGCAAGCTGAACCGCGCGCCCCAGTCTGCGGGCGGTGTGGCGTCCAGCCTGACTTGGTGTTGCACGCCAGGGTTGCGCACCGCCAGGTCGACGTGTTGCAAGGTCAGGGTGGGCACCTGTGGCCGGGTGTCGTCGGTCCAGTGCAAGGTACCCTGGCGGATGGCGAACTCGGCTTGCGAAAAAAACCAGTTTGATAAAGCACCAGGTTCGGTGCTGTCCACCCCCGAGACAGACAAACCAGCGACCTCGATGCGGCCGTCCGAGGTTCGCCTGACCGCCAGCGATGGGCCTTCAAGCACCAGTTGCTCAAAACCGCCTTGCCAAATGGACGTGATGGACAAAGCGGCCAGTACCCGGGGCAGGTGCAACGCTTCCCGGTTGGCGGCGTCAAACAAGCGGACATCGTGCAGTTCGATGGCTGGAATGGGGCCACGGGATTCGGTTTGGATCGCACCGATGGTGACCCGCACCCCCAAGGTTTGCGTGGCCAAACGCTCCACTTGAGGGCGCCATTCTTCGATTCGCGGCACAATGACCCCGTGCAACACCCCCCATGTAAGCACCACCAAGGCCGCCATGCCCACCACCGCCCACATCGCAGCCGCGACCAGGGTGGTCAGCAGCCGGCGGCGCTTGAGGGGCAAAGGGGACTGGTTTGCGGCATTCATAGGTGTGCGAAATTATGATGGCGAGAGACGACGCTGAGTCCCCTCAACCGGATCAACTTGTATCAAAACATGTAGAACAGGCCGGTTACGCCCGTTTTGTGCAGCGCATAAGGCGCCGTTACGGGGCTGAGCAGGCCCTTTTGCCCCCCGGGGCACCTTCAAAAGCCCAAATGGAGCAGGCCCTGGGGGCCTTGATGGCCTCAGGGCTGGACTTGGGTTCGGGTTTGAGGGTGCTGCGCCAATTGGTGCTGGTCCGCCTTGCCGAGGCGGATTGTGACCTGGGTGCCCCTTTGCTGCAGGTTACCGGGGCCATGACCGATTTGGCCGAACTGGCTTTGGACCGTGCTTGGACCCAGGTCCAGGCCGAGCTAGACGATTTGCACGGGGCGCCGTTGTATGCCGACCCGTCGGTACCCGCAGCCCAGGGGCCGGTGTTAAAAAGGGCCGAATTTTGGGTGGTGGGCATGGGCAAGTTTGGTGCCCGCGAGCTCAACGTCTCCAGCGACATCGACCTGATTTACGTGTACGACCACGACGGCGACACCGCCGGCAACAGCGCCGGGCGCAATAAAGTCAGCAACCAAGAGTACTTTGCCAAGGCGGTCAAGCGGTTGTACGCCTTGGTGGGGGACACCACCGAGCATGGGCAGGTGTTTCGGGTGGATCTGGCCTTGCGGCCCAACGGCAACTCGGGCCCTCCAGCGGTGTCCCTGGACGCCTTGGAACAGTATTTTTTGGTCCAAGGGCGCGAGTGGGAGCGTTTTGCGTGGCTCAAAAGCCGGGTGGTTGCGCCCGCAGCACTGGTCGGCCAGCCCGCTGTGCAGGCGTTGCGGGCTGCGGTGATGCCGTTCGTGTTCCGCCGCTACCTCGACTACAGTGTTTTTGATGCCTTGCGCAGCCTGCACCGGCAGATACGCGAACACGCCAGCCGGCGTGCCGCTGGGCATCCCGAACGGTTCAATGACGTGAAATTGTCGCGGGGTGGTATCCGCGAGATCGAGTTCACGGTGCAGTTGCTGCAGGTGGTGAGGGGCGGGCAATACCCCGAGTTGCGCACCCGCCCCACCCTCAGCGCCCTGCAGCGCTTGCAACGGGCGGGGCTGATGCCCGAAGCCCGGGTGCAGGCCCTGACCGATGCCTACATTTTCCTGCGCAGGGTCGAACACCGCATCCAGTACCTGGACGATCAACAAACCCACGTCTTGCCCACGCAGGACGATGATTTGGCGTGGCTGGCTGTCACCATGGGATACCCCGATGCCCCTGGTTTTTTGACGGCCCTGGACGCCCACCGAGAGGCGGTGGCGCAAGAGTTCGACACCTTGTTAGGGGCCAGTGGCGGTGGCTGCCAAGGCAAAGGCTGTGGATCCAAAACCCGCAGCGCGGTCGAGAGCTTGCAGTCGGTGTTGCCCCAGTTACCACCGGGTTACGCCGCCAAGGTCGCCGAGTGGTGTGAACACCCCCGGGTGCTGGCGCTGCGCGAAGACGCCCGGGTTCGGCTGGCCCGGCTGGTCCAACGCACCGGTGCCTGGTTGGAAGAGGGCCGTGTGACCGAGGAGGCGGCCTTGCGCATGGCCGACTGGGTCGAACCGTTGTTGCGGCGCGAAAGTTACCTTGCCTTGTTGCAGGAGCGGCCTGCTGTGCACGAGCGGTTGTTGCGGGTGTTTGGCGCGGCCAAATGGCCGGCCCGCTACCTGCTGAAACACCCGGGCGTGATCGATGAGCTGGCCAGCCGCCAGTTGTACGAAGAACGCTTCGACCCGGTGGTTTTTGAAGCCGATTTGGAAGCCCGGCGCAAGGCCCTGGCTGCCAGCCGCGAAGACGACGAAGAGGCCATGTTGGACCTGCTGCGTCGGGCCCACCACGCCGAACTGTTCCGAACGCTCGCCCGCGATGTGGAAGGGGTGCTGTCGGTTGAGCAGGTGGCCGATGACCTGAGTGCCCTGGCCGACGTGGTGTTGCGGATCACCGCCCGCTGGTGTTGGGCGCGCTTGAAGCTGCGGCACAGGGACGAGCCCCAGTTTGCCATCATCGGCTATGGCAAATTGGGCGGCAAAGAGCTGGGTTACGGCAGCGACCTGGACATTGTGTTTGTGTACAGCGACGACGATGAGCGCGCCCCTGAGGTGTACGCCGCTTTGGTGCGCAAGATGATCAATTGGCTGACGGTCAAAACCGGGGAGGGCGACCTCTTTGAGATCGACACCGCCTTGCGTCCCAACGGCAACTCTGGCTTGTTGGTGACCCATTTTGACGCGTACGCCAGTTACCAACAGCAGCGCGGGAGCAACACCGCATGGACCTGGGAGCACCAGGCCATCACGCGGGCGCGGTGCGTGTTGGGGGACGCGGCGATGGTGCAGCGTTTTGAGGCTGTGCGCCAAGCGGTGATCACCTCACCGCGCGATGCACAGGCTTTGCGCCAGGAAATTGTGGGCATGCGTGACCGGGTCCGGGCAGCTCACCCGGTGCGCGCGGGGTGTTTCGATTTAAAACACAGCGCGGGTGGCATGGTCGACGCCGAGTTTGTTGTGCAGTATTTGGTGTTGTCCCAGTCGGGCGCACACCCCGGTTTGCGCGACAACCTGGGCAACATCGCTTTGTTGCAGAGGGCTGAATCGTGCGGCTTGCTCCCGCCTGGGGTTGGGACTGCTGCGGCAGACGCCTACCGCGTGTTGAGACACGTTCAGCACCGCGCCCGGTTGGATGAGGCCACCACGCAGGTAGACCCCGGGCCCTTGGCTGCAGAGCAACAGGCCATCAGCGCGCTGACCCGTGCGGTTTGGGGTGACGGTGCCAACATCACATCAAAGGAACACACCACATGAATCCCCGCACTGTTTTGGGCGTTATCGGTTACGGCGAGGTCGGCGGCATTTTCGCGCGGGGTTTGCTGGGTCAACCCGGCATGGGTGCGGTGCAGACCTGGGACCTGAAATTTGCGGGCGAAACCGGCGTGGCGGCACAGGCAGCTGCCACCGCCGATGGCATACAGGCCATGGACTCCATGGCCGCTCTTTGTGCCCAGGCCACCTTGCTGGTCTCTGCGGTCACGGCTTCCAACACCTTGGCCGTGGCGGAACAAGCCGCACAACACGCCCGGCCGGGTACGGTGTTCCTGGACCTCAATTCCGCTTCACCTGGTACCAAACAACGGGCCGCTGCTGCGCTGGAGGCTGTGGGCGCCCATTACGTGGAGGCTGGTGTCATGACGTCAGTCCCCCCCTACGGTATCCGGGTCCCCATGTTGCTGGGGGGCGCCCACGCCGTGGCTTTGGCGGCTACCTTAAACGGGTGGGGTATGGACGCCAAGCCCGTGTCCGAAAAATTGGGGGTGGCATCGGCCATCAAAATGAGCCGCAGCATCATGATCAAAGGCCTGGAGGCCCTGGTGGTGGAGGCCTACACCAACGCCCGGGCGTATGGGGTGGAGGACCACGTGTTGCCGACCTTGCAGGAGACCTTCCCCCAGATCGATTGGAGCCAGCAAGGCGCATACTTTTTCAGCCGGGTGGTGCAACACGGCAAACGCCGTGCCGAAGAGATGCGCGAGTCGGCTAACACCGTCAAGGAAACCGGGTTTGAGTCCACCATGGCCAGTGCCATCGCGGCCAAACAAGACTGGGTGGCGTCGCTCGCCCGCGAGGGAGTGTTTCAGGGGTTGACCGGCCAGTCCCCTTGGCAGGCCTATGCCGACCGGTTGTTGGAGCAACGGTCCAAAGTCGAATAAACCCCAAGCCCCCGGGCCTATGCCAGGTTCAACTGGCTTGGGGGGCTGGGTCGTTTTGACCCAGCGCAGCCGTGACCTCTTTGCGGTAGCGGTTGAGTTCTTGGACGCTCTTGAAGCTGCGGTCCATCAACAGGCTCATGTTGTGCAGGATGCGGTCTACCACCTTGCCTTCCCACAAGGCGTCGAAACGGATCTGCTGGTCCAACCAAGCTTCCAGCCACTCCGGGTTGGGCAAACGGCTCTGGATGGTGTCGCGGGGGAACAAGGCCTTGTTCACATGCAGGTTGGTGGGGTGCAGGGCCTGTGCGGTGCGGCGTGCGCTTGCCATCAGCACCCCCACTTTGGCAAATGCGGCGCGGGCCTCATCACCAAACTTGGTGATGGCGCGTTTCATGTAGCGCAGGTAGGCACCGCCGTGGCGGGCCTCGTCTTGGCTCAAGGTGGTGTAAATTTGTTTGATCACCGGCTCTGTGTGCCACTCGGCCGCCCGGCGGTACCAATGGTTCAGGCGGATTTCGC
>JBEBBB010000095.1:0-8928 GCA_041158605.1 Pseudomonadota bacterium | reverse complement strand
CGTCAAACGGGTTCATGCTCATCTTCACGTTGGCCAGGTCCACACCCGTTCCATCGCCCTTGACACGAACCTTCACGTTGTAGTCCACCACGCGTTTGACCGCGACCAGTACTTTCATGTTCCTGCACCTTCAAAGCCCTCAGGGGCCCTAGTCAACACCACACGCACCCACAGCTCAACCTGCGGTGCGCAACAATTCTCGGCCGATCACCATTTGCTGCACTTGAGAGGTGCCCTCGTACAAACGCAACAAACGGGCGTCTCGGTAAAACCGCTCGACAGGGTACTCATTCATGTAACCCGCGCCACCATGGACCTGCACGCCCCGGTCCACCACACGCCCCAACATCTCGGTGGCAAACAGTTTGGCGCAAGACACCTGCATCGACACGCTGGGGTCGGAAGTCCCCGCAGGTTTCTGGTCAAACACAGTGGCCACGTCCCGAACCAAGGACCACGCCGCCATGCACTCGGCCTGGCTGTCGGCCAACATGGCTTGCACCAACTGGAAAGAGCCGATGGTTTGCCCAAATTGCTTTCTTTCAGCCGCGTAACGGGTCGATTCTCGCAAAACCCGCTGGGCCATGCCACATGCGACCGCGGAGATGTTCAACCGGCCCCTATCCAACACCTTCATGGCGGTTTTGAACCCCTGTCCAGGCACACCGCCAATGATGTTGGCGGCCGGCACACGAACGTTGTCCAGCACCACATCGCAGGTCTGGGTACCCCGTTGGCCCATTTTTTTATCGACCGAACCCAGTTGGATGCCCGGCAGGTTGGCGGGTACCACAAAAGCCGATACGCCAGAGGGACCCGGACCACCTGTTCGGGCCATCAAGGTGAAGGCACCAGCCCGCGGTGCGTTGGTGATGTAGCGTTTGGTGCCACTGATGCGGTAATGGTCGCCATCCAGCTCGGCCTTGGTGGTCAGCGATGCCGCGTCGGTCCCCGCGCCAGGCTCCGTCAAAGCAAACGACATCACCAGCTCACCACTGGCCACCAGAGGCAGGTACTCGGCTTTTTGCGCAGGCGTGCCATCCATCAAGATGCCCTGGGAGCCGATGCCGATGTTGGTCCCAAACACCGAACGGAAAGCGGGCGCCGTTTGCCCCAACACCTGGTTCACCCGCACCTCTTGGCTGGCTGACAAACCGATACCACCGTAGGTTTCTGGCACCGTGAGCCCAAAAAGCCCCATCGCTTTCATGTCGTCAACCAAATCAGGGGGGACCTCGTCGTGTTGTTCGAGGTGGTCCTCCAGGGGGACCAGCCGCTCCCTCACAAACCGTTCCACGGTGGACAACAAAATGTCGAATGATTCGGCATCCAATGCCATGGCTTTCCTTTCAATGGCCTCTCGGCAGGCTGCACACCCGGCCTTCAGCGGTGGCGGATACCGGGCGGGCGTTTTTCAACAAAGGCACGCATGCCCTCGTGGGCATCCTCACTGGCGAAACGCGCGTACAAGCCCCGCCGCTCAAACAGAATGCCCTCGGTCAAGCTGCTCTCCCATGCCCGGTTGACACATTCCTTGATGGCCACCAAGGCCGGCAGGGAATACCCCGCGATGCGCTGGGCCAGTGCCAAAGTCTCTTCAAGCAGGCGGTCGTCGGGCACGACCCGGGAGACCAAGCCATAACGATCGGCTTCGTCGGCGTCCAAAGCCCGGGCGGACAAACACATGTCCATGGCTTTGGCCTTGCCGATAGCCCGGGGCAGCCGTTGGGTACCACCCGCCCCAGGCAACATGGCTAGCTTGATCTCCGGCAGGGCAAAACGCGCAGACTGGGCCGCGATGACCAAGTCACACGCCAGAGCCAGTTCGCAGCCGCCCCCCATGGCATAACCCGCGACCGCAGCGATGACGGGCTTTTGCACTTGGCGGATGGTCTCCCAGTTGCGGGTGATGAAGCCGTTGCGGTACACATCCATGGTGCTCCAGTCCACCATGGCTGCGATATCGGCTCCGGCTGCAAACGCCTTGGGTCCTCCAGTGATCACCACCACCCCAATACCTTCATCAGCGTCCAGTTGCCTGAGCACTTGGTCCAGCGCATCCATCACCGCATCGTTCAAGGCGTTGAGCTGCGCTGGTCGGTTCAGGGTCACCAGGGCGACCCTACCCTCCCGGGACAGCAACACCGGAGGTGGGTTGGTGGCTTCAGTCGACATTGATTTTTTGTTCTTTGATCAACGTGGCCAGGACCTTGCCCTCTTTGGCCAGCAGCTCTTTAAAACCGGCCGTGTCAAGGCCCATGGGCTCTGCACCCAGATCGGCGTAACGGCTCTTCACCGGTGCCTGTGACAGGGCCTTGGCCAACTCACGGTTCATCCGGGCAATCACGTCTGCAGGGGTTCCATTGGGTGCCCACATACCGAACCAGATGTCCAGGTCTGCACCGGGCATACCTTGCTCAGCCAGGGTCGGCACATCGGGGAAAAATGGTGACCGCTTGGAGCTGACAATACCCAGCAGCTTGACCTTGTTGGTTCGGATATGGGGGAAGGCGATGCCAGGGTCACACACAAAGTCGGCTTGGCCAGACAACACGTCTTGCAACGCAGGGGCGGCACCCCGGTAGGGGATGTGGGTGATGAAGGTGCCGCTGGCCATTTTGAACAATTCACACGCCAAGTGGGGTGGTGTGCCGGCACCAGCAGACGCGTAAGACATCTTGCCCGGGTTGGCCTTGGCTTCCGCCACCAAGTCACGTGCATCTTTGGCGGTGGATTGGGGTTTGGCCACCAGGTACATCTGGGTGCGGCCTATGCCCGCCACGGGCGTGAGATCGCGAGAGGGAAGCACATTGGACTTGAACAGGTGGGGGTTGGCAGTTTCCACCGAGGTCGGCGCTATCAGAAAGGTGGTGCCATCGGGAGCGGCCCGAATCACCTCCGTCGCGGCGATGTTGCCGCTGGCGCCGGGTTTGTTGTCCACGATCACCGTCTGCCCCAAAGACTCGGTGAGTGACTGCGACAACAAACGGGCCATGATGTCGGTGGTGCCGCCGGGTGCAAACCCCACCACCACGCGTATCGGTTTGGAAGGCCATGCGGCTTGCGCGATTGCGCCCGACCAGGGCAGGGACGTGGCAGCCAGGGCAAGGGCTGCAGCAATGGCATGGCGGCGTGTATGGGGGGTTTTCATGGGTATCTCCTGGGTGGTTGGGGTGTGTAATTGCGTTGGGTTCAAGACAAACCCAACTGGGCCTTCAGTTGCTCACGCAACTTGAATTTCTGTATCTTTCCGGAGGGGGTGGTGGGCATGGCTTCCAGCACCTCCAGGCGCTCGGGGATGTATTGCAGGGCGACTTTCTCCCCCTTCAGGTAGTCCACCAAAGTGGCCAGGTCCAGTTCCATGCCTGGTTTGGGCACCACCACCGCACAAGCCCGCTCGCCCAGGCGCTCATCGGGGTAGGCCACGATGGCGGCCATCTGTACAGCCGGGTGGCGGTACAAGAGGTTTTCAATCACCACCACAGGGATGTTTTCACCGCCGCGGATGATCACGTCTTTGCTGCGACCGGTGATGCGGATGTAGCCTTGTTCATCGATCCGCGCCAGGTCACCGGTGTCGAACCAGTCTTCGGCGTCGGTGCTGTTCAGATGGGGGCGTTTCAGGTAACCCGCGAAATTGGAGCAAGACCGCACATACAAGGCCCCTGCCTGCCCAGGCGGCAAAGTCTGACCATCCAAACCCACGACCTTCACCTCCACACCTGGCAGGGGCAAACCATCTGTCGAGAAGGCCCGTTCGTCGGGATCGGTCAGGCGGATGAGCGTGACCGCACCGTTTTCGGTCATGCCCCAGGCCGACACGATTTTGGTCGGCAAGACCTGGCGCGCTTGCTCCACCAGCGCACTCGGGATGGGGGCACCCGCACACAAAAAGGTTTTCAGGCTGGGAATGGCCGCACCGGTATCTGCCACGTTTTTGGTCAAATCCGTGAGGAAAGGGGTGGATGCCATCGTGAAGGTGGCCTGCTCGGCCTGGACCACCTCAATGGCCTTGCGGGGATCCCAAACGTCCATCAACACGGCTCGGGCCTTGAGCATGATGGGCATCATCAAGCCATACATAAACCCCGTTTGGTGGGCCATGGGTGAGGCCATCAACACCACATCTTCGGCGTCGAGCTCCAGCCGCTGCGCGTAAGGAATGATGTTGGCCATGGTGGTGTTGGCCGTGTGCATCACACCTTTGGGCTCGCCCGTGGTGCCGGATGTGTAGATCAACTGCGTGATGTCATCTGGCCCAGGCCGGCCCTGGGACAAGATGGTGGGGGCCTGGGCATCGTGCTCCCAGGATGGCCCACTCAACAGCGCTTCAAAACTGTCAGATCCATCGCCACCCACCACGACCAGTTGCGCCAAATCCGGCAACTGGCTCTGCAGGCCACGCATCATGGCCTCAAAGTTAAATTGTCTAAACACCTTCGGCCCGATCATGACCTTGGCCTGGCCGTGCTTGAGCATGAAGTTCAGTTCGTGCTCACGGAAGATGTGCATCAGGGGGTTGATCACCGCGCCGATACGCGAGCAGGCCAGGTAGGTGAGCGTGAACTCCCACCAGTTGGGCAACTGGCAGGCCACCACATCGTTGCGCCGCACACCCAGTTTGTACAAACCCACGGCGATACGGTCGGCCATCTGGGCCAGTTCGCGGTAAGTGAAACGTGTCACCGCGCCGGTTTCCTGCCGGTAGGCTGTCAGGGCCAGCTGGTCTGGGCAATGGGCCACACACGCATCCAGATCATCGTTGATGGTCCGGTTGTGCCAGAGGCCCGCCGCCACCATGCGCGCTTTGCGGGGAGGGATCAGTACCGCGTCGAATTCCATGTCTTGTCTCCTGGGTGTTTTGTAGGTTTCAGGCGGGAACAAACTGCCGGCCTGCACGGGTGCGGGCGATGATGGTTTTCATGATCTGCGCGGTACCGTCGCCGATCTGAAAACCCAAGACGTCGCGCAGGCGCTGCTCCATCAGACCTCGGTCGTAACCGCCGTGCCCGTAACAGAGCAGGCATTGGTGGATGACGTCGTAGGCCAGCTTGGGGCCCCACCACTTGGCCATACCGGCTTCTGCGCTGTGTGGCAAACCCTGGTCTTTCAACCACAGCCCTTGCAAGCACACCAGGCGCGCACCCTCCACCTCTGTGTCGTATGCGGCCAAGGGGTGGGTGACCCCTTGAAACGCCGCCAGGGGCTGGCCAAAAGCCTCACGCTGGGTGATGTAGGCCCAGGTTTCCTCCAACGCCACCCGGGCCACGGCCAGGCACTGCAAACCGATCAGTGAGCGGGAAAAGTCAAAACCGTGCATCACCTGGACAAAACCTTTGTTCTCGTCACCGAGCCGGTGGTCCACGGGTATCCGAACGTTTTCGAAGAAGATCGATCCACGCCCGATGGCCCGTTGTCCATGGCAATCAAAGCGACTGGTGGTGACACCGGGTGTGTCCATAGGCACCAACAAGGCGGTCACACCATGCGCTTTGGACTCCGGTGTGCCGGTGCGGCCAAACACCACGGTGATGTCCGCCTGGTCTGCGGCCGATATGGATGTCTTTTCACCGTTGACCACGTAGTGGTCTCCCTCCCGTTCAACCCGCAACCGCAAGTTGGCGGCATCGGACCCGCCCCGGGGCTCGGTGAGTGCGATGGCGCAAATGGCGCGGCCCTGTACCATGCGCTCCAGCCAAGGCCTGACCACGTCGGGGTTGCCATAGTTGGACAGGATTTGTGCGTTCAGCGAGGCCAGCAGGTTGAGGTAGGAGAAGCTCAGGTCAGCCCGTGCGATTTCTTCGTGAATCACGCCTGCCGCCAAGCTCCCCATGCCCAAACCACCCCATTTTTCTGGCAGTTCCGGGGCGATGAATCCCAGTTCCCCCATGGCCTGCAACAGCGTGCGGTCAAAAGCGCGGGTGCGGTCACGCTCCAGAAACCCGGGAGCCACACGCTCGGATGCAAAACGGCGGGCCGCATCCGCCAGGGCTTGTAGGTCGTCGGTGATATAGGGATTGGGGGCTGTCATGGCGGGCACCTCGCGGGTTTATTTGGCGTATTTGCGGAACTCGGGCTTGCGTTTTTCCTGCAAGGCTTTGACACCTTCTCGCGATTCGTCGGTGTCGTAGTACAGCTTGAGCGCGTACATGCCCATGCCGGCAATACCCGCTTGGTGTGCGGTGTCCATGTTGAAGCTGCGTTTGGCGATCGCCAGGGCGGTTGGGCTGCGCTCGCAAAGCTCCTCACCCCACTTTTGAACCTCAGCGTCCAATTGGTCGTGGGGCACGCAGTGGTTGGCCAACCCCATGGCAACCGCCTCAGCACCGCTGTAGCGGCGGCACATGTACCAAATCTCACGCGCCTTTTTTTCGCCCACCACCCGGGCCAAAAACGCGGTGCCATAACCGGGGTCTACCGAGCCCATTTTGGGACCCACCTGACCAAACACCGCCTTGTCCGAACAGATGGTCAGGTCACAAATGGTGGCCAGCACGTTGCCCCCACCAATGGCAAAACCCTGCACGCGGGCGATCACGGGTTTGGGCACATCCCGGATCGCGGTGTGCAGCTCTTCCATCGGCAAACCAATAGTGCCGCGCCCGTCGTAGTTGCCATCGTGTGCCGACTGGTCCCCACCTGTGCAGAAAGCGCGGTCACCCGCCCCCGCCAACACAATGGCCCCAACCTCCCGGTCGTAGCCTGCTTTGTGCAGCGCTTTGATCAGCTCGTCACAGGTGGTGCCCCGGAAGGCGTTCATTTTTTCGGGGCGGTTGATGGTGATCCAGGCCACGCCGTTGCGGACCTCGTACAAAATGTCTTCGTATGCCATGGGGTGCTCCTGTTTGAAGGGGTTGTGTCAGCCGTGCATGGTCAAACCACCAGACACGCTGATGACCTGACCCGTGATGAAGGCGGCATCGCCGCTGCTCAGGAAAACAATGGCACCAGCCAAGTCGTCGGGCTGCCCCAAACGGCCCAGCGGTATGGCCTTTTTGAAAGCCTCCATGAGCTTGTCGGGGTTGCCTGCGCCCTCGGCAAACCCGGCCAAAAGGGCCGTGTCGGTAGGGCCTGGGCACACCACGTTGACCGTGATCTGGTGGCGTGCGTGCTCGCGCGCCAAGGTTTTGGACAGGGCCACCAAACCACCCTTGCATGCGGCGTACACCGCTTCACCCGACGAACCACCCCGCGCCGCATCGGAAGCGATGTTCACCACACGCCCGCCACCCCGCGCCACCATGCCAGGCAGCACCGCGTGGTGCATGTGCAATGCGCCCGTGAGGTTGATCGCAATCAGCTTGTCCCATTCGGCGGGAGTGGTTTTGGTGAAGGGCTTAAAAATGTCCCAACCGGCGTTGTTGACCAACACGCCAACCGGCCCCAGTTGGGCCTCGGTGGCCGCCACAGCCGCATCCACCTGGTCCCGCTGGGTGATGTCGCACGCAAACGCCTGCGCCACACCACCAGCCCCACGGATACCGGCTGCAACCGCCTCGGCCGCCTCCAGGTTCATGTCAAACACCGCCACCTGGGCACCTTCTGCCGCAAAACGGCGACATGCCGCGCCACCGATACCACCGCCGCCCCCGGTCACAATGGCGGTAACGCCTTTGAGTTGTTTCATGTTGATTTCCTGAGAATATGACAATATGTTGTCGTATTTTAGATCTCACAAAAACCACTCAGCAAGTCCTTTTTTGCCTCAAAATGCCATGGTTTACCCTATGAATAAGTCTAATGATGTGCGCCTTGCATTGGCCAATCGCATCTTTTTTAAACTGTATCAATGTGCAAATATGTTGCACAAAACAGGTACCAGGGCTGTGCAAGATGAAGGGCTCACCACCCAACAATGGGCGGTGCTTGGCGCCCTCTCACGAGAGGGGGTCAGCGGTGGCATGGGGTTGGGAGAGCTGGCCCGCTACCTGATGGTGAGCCGGCAAAACCTGGCGGGCTTGGTCACCCGCATGGAGCGAGACGGGCACATCCGTGTGGAACAGGATGCCCGGGACCGCCGTTCAAAACTGGTCGTGATGACGGAGTCGGGCCGCCATGTGTGGATGGTGTTGGCCCAACCCAAAATCCAGGCCTACTACGAGCAGGCCTTGGTCGACTTTTCGGTGTCAGACATGACACACACGCTGCATTACTTTCTCAAGTTGCTGGGGAACATGGAGCAGATTGACACCGCACAACCCGGCGAAGAAACCGAGGGATAACCTGGGTTGTGTGTGTTCAGTAGGGTCCTGGTCGGTTGACCACACCCGCTCCCAACCCAAAAGCCAACGCACGCTGCCGGCAAGCCTGAGCCAACAAGGTGACGTCTATCCCCACCGCCACAAACCGCGCACCCAGTGCCAAGTAGTGTTGAGCCAAGACAGGGTCTCCGGTCAAGGTTCCCGCCGCCTTGCCACAAGCAGTGATCCGCCGGATGGCGCCGTCTATGGCGGCTTGCACCTCGGGATGCCCAGGGTTGCCGCGGTAGCCCATGGAAGCGGCCAAATCGGCCGGGCCTATGAACACCCCATCCACCCCATCCACTGCACACAAAGCCTCTAGGTTTTGCAGAGCGGTGGTGGTTTCGGCCTGAACCAACAGGCACACCTCATCGTTGGCCTCTTCCAAATAACCGGTGCGAGCCCCCCAACGGGACGCGCGTGCCACGGCGGCCCCCACACCACGCACACCTTGGGGCGGGTAGCGGGTCATACCCACCAAAGCCGCAGCCTGTTCCGGTGTGTCCACCATGGGCACCAGCAGGGTTTGCACACCAATATCCAACAGTTGTTTCACCAACGACACCTCACCCTGCACCAAACGCACCACCGGGTGTGAGCGATACGGTGCCACAGCTTGCAGTTGCGCCAAGGTGCTGCGCACATCGTTGGGTGCGTGTTCACCATCGATCAACAGCCAGTCAAACCC
>JBEBBB010000094.1:0-2533 GCA_041158605.1 Pseudomonadota bacterium | reverse complement strand
CAGGTTGCTGACCGCGATGCGCGCGCACTCGGTGTAGCCGGGGCCTGAAGAACACCTTCCGCTTCACGATCTGGTCGGCCACGCCCACGTCCACCACGTGCGGCAGGTTGTACTTGGCCGCCGCCTGCGTGGTGGCCAGGCAGATCGCCGAGGCGTAGGCGCCGAGCACCGCCGAGACGCCAGCCTCGTTCATCTTCTCGACCTCTGCCGCGCCGACCTGCGGCTGCGACTGCGCATCGCCGAGCAGCGGCTCGATCTTCGCGCCGCCCAGCGACTTGATGCCGCCGGCCTTGTTGATGTCCTCGATGGCCATCAGGGCCCCTGCCCGGCACTGCTGGCCGGAGTAGGCCAAAGCCCCCGTGACAGGGTGCAAGATGCCGACCTTGACGGTTCGGGCTTGCGCACCCGCGACCAGGGGCACGGCCAAAGCCGACACAGCAGCGGCAGATTGGGTAACGAACTGTCGACGGGTACTCATAAGGCTCTCCTGAACGGCTCAAAAGCACTGCGGTGCAGCAAAAAACCCCGCCCACGCGGCCAAGCGCGTGCGGGATCGAGGGACAAACACAGGTGTCATAGGAACTGGGCGGTCAGTTCGCTGCTCACCCAAACGCGGGCATCGATATCGCCCACGCGCGACAACTTCATTTCGTATTCGTAACGGTCGGGCCGGTACAGCCCGTGCAGCAACTGGATGGGCCGCTCGTCTTGGTCGTAAACCAAACGCCGCACGGCCAACAGCGCTGACCCCACCGGCACTGCCAAGGCCTGGGCCGTGCCCGCGTCGGCCAACCGGGCTGAAATGCGTTGTTGCGCACGGCCCAGCACCAAACCGGCTTTTTCCAACAGCACCAAAATGGGCTCTTTGACCAGCTCCCGCCGGCCAAAACTGGCGGCCAAGTGGGCGGGCACATAGGTGGTGATGTGGGACAACGGCCCTTGCCGGGTGCTGCGGACCCGGACAGCTTTTTGAACCGGATCGCCCGAAGACAAACCCAAGGATTGCGCCACTTGGGGCGGGGCGGAAATGGTGTCAAGCTCCAGCACCTTGACCTTGGTACCCATGCTGATGCTGACCAGGTTGTCCAGCAGCCCGGACCGGTTGGTGCCAGCAGCATCGACCACCGACACCGGCTCGGTCACGCCCACCGTGGGTACCGTACCCCGGCCGGGCCGGCGACTGACCAGCCCTTCTTGGGCCAACATCTCCAGGGCCCGCCGCACCGTGACGCGGGCCACCTCAAAACGCTTCATCAATGCCAACTCGCTGGGCAGACCTTGGGCAAACTGGCCCTCCAGCAATTGCTCCTTGAGCACCAAATAAATTTGGTGGTACTTGGGCAGCGGCATGGGCACGTTCATGCGTACATGATGCAACCTATCTTATTGTCCTGTCAATAGGACAAATACAGAAAGGCTATAGCCGTTCACATGCAGCGTCGAACAGCTTTGCATCAGATCGCACAACAGACACACCCACCACCTCATGAACCCGGGAAAGGTTCTGGACACAGCATCAAAGTGGCCCAGGACTTGCTCAGTTTTTTGTTTCAACCTTCGCTCAGGAGCCCACCCATGAAACGCCGCCCCCTTTTGCAAGCCCTCATCGCCGCGAGCGCGTTGTCACTCGCACACGCCCCCAGTTGGGCCGACGGCCCCGCCATCAAACTGCTGGTGGGCTTCCCCGCCGGAGGCAGCAGCGACGCGATTGCGCGCCAACTGGCACAAGGCCTCCAACAGGAATTGGGGCGCAACGTGGTGGTCGAGAACAAACCGGGTGCGGGTGGTCAGATCGCCGCCCAAACCCTCAAATCCGCCAAGCCAGATGGGAGCACCTTGTTCCTGTCCAACAGCCACACCGTGGCGATGATCCCCTTGACCTTAAACAACCCCGGCTTTGACACCGGCAAAGACTTTGTGGGTGTGGGCATGGTCGCCATCAACCCCGATGTGCTGGTGGTCAACACCACCGCCATCGGCCAAGCCACCGCCAGCCTGAAAGACTTTGCCGCCTGGGTCAAGGCCAACCCCAGCAAAGGCAACGTGGGTGTGCCCGCCCCCGCCAGCGCCCCAGACTTCGCCGTGGGGGTGCTGGCCAAAGGACTGGGCGCCGCTTTGAAGTCGGTGCCCTACCGGGGTGACGCTCCCATCGTGGCCGACGTGATGGCGGGCCAAATCCCGGCGGGTATTGGCTCAGTAGGGGCGATGTTGCCGCCGCACAAAGCCGGCAAATTGCGCATCGTTGCGGTGAACGGTACCAGCCGCTTGCCCAGCCTGCCCGACGTGCCCACCTACGCAGAACTGGGCATCAAAGGCTACGAAGACGTGATTTTTAACGGGGTGTTCGCACCTGCCGGAACACCCACCCAGGTGATCGACGCCTACAGCAACGCCATCGCCAAAGTGGTGCGCTCCAGCGAGTTCGGCGAAAAACTCGCCAACCTGGGCATCAACGCCCACAGCGGCTCCGCCGCCGACCTGAACCGGTACGTGCAGGCTACCCAAGCATTCTCCGCCAACATGGTGAAGAATG
>JBEBBB010000093.1:0-9770 GCA_041158605.1 Pseudomonadota bacterium | reverse complement strand
GTTTTTGAGCCTGCCACGTCGATGCGGTCGTTCTCGATGCTGGTGTCCGATTTCACCACCACCGTGTTCATGCCCACCTTTCTGCGGGTGCTGTACGAACGCGCGCCAGGTGTGCAAATCCACTTGAAGCCGCAAGCCAGCACACCTCACCAGCTGCTGGAAAACAGCGACGCCGATTTCCTCATCATCCCCACACAATACGTCTCCAGCCTGCACCCGCACGAGCCCCTGTTTCAAGACGACTATGTGGTGGTGGGTTGGGACCAGCACCCAACGGTTCGCGACAGCCTGACCCGCGAGCAGTATCTGAAGGCGGGCCACGTGGTCTCCAGCTACAACACAGCCGGTAGCCGCAACCTGCCGGTCTTGGAGGGGTGGTTTTTGGAACGTGAAGGCATCACACGCCGCATTGAAGTGACGGCGGCCACGATGGCGGCGTTGCCCAGCTTGGTGGTGGGCACAGACCGCTTGGCCACCGTGCACCGTCGAATCGCCTTGCACGCGCAGCAGCACCTGCCCATCCGGATTTGGCCCACGCCCATGAAAATCCCCCAGCTGGTGCAAACACTCCAGTGGAACAAGCTGCGGGACACCGACCCCGGCCTGCGCTGGATCAGGGACCTGTGCCTGGAGGTGGGGCGCGGGATCTGAGCGCCGTTAGGGGATGTCTTGCTTGGTGTAGGCCAGGTAGGCGCGGGCGTCTTCAGGAATGGGCGGCAGTTCGGCGTCCCAGGCCTCCCAAAGGGCCTTCAGTTCCGCCAACCTTTCGGGGTGGCGTTTGGCCAGGTTGGCCCGCTCGCGCTCGTCCGCGTCGATGTTGAATAGGTAGTCGGTGCCGTCAATCTGCAGGTACTTCCAGCCCCCATGGACCAAGGCCCGCTGGTTGCGGTACTTCATGCGCCACGCCAAGGTGCCGGGTCGCTGCCAGGAGGGGTTGTTCAAGCCAGGCTGCAGGTCCACACCGTCCAGGGGGTGGGTCTGGCTGTCCTGTACGCCAGCGGCAGCCAACATGGTGGCCGTCCAGTCCATGGTGAGGCTGGGCATGGCGCTGACCTGCCCAGGCTCGATGCGGCCAGGCCAGCGGGCCAAAAGCGGTACCCGTATACCACCCTCCAGCAGATCCATCTTCTGCCCGGCAAAAGGCCAGTTGTTGGAAAACCGTTCACCGCCATTGTCGCTGGTGAAAACCACCAACGTGTTGCTGTCCAAACCCTTGCGCTTCAAGGCATCAAGGATCCAGCCTATGCCCTCGTCCATGTGGTGGATCATGCGGTGGTAAGTGTCGATGGAACCCCCATCGGTGTGCACGCCGTTGGTCGCGGTGCGCGCCGACTCCGCCTCATCCTCTCGGGTCAACCACGGCCAATGGGGCGCACTGTAGTGCAAGCTTAACAAAAACGGGGTATCAGCAGATTGCCGATCGATGAAGTCCACCGCGCGTTGGCTCAGCAGGTCGGTCAGGTAGCCCGGAACATCCACCTCGGTTTCGTTGTCCCACAGGTCTTTGCCACCCCGCGGACCGGTGTGCGCAAAATAGTCGGTGCCCCCCGCGTGAAAACCAAAAAATTCTTGGTAGCCCGACAAGCGCGGACCAAAGTGCGGGGGATAACCCAAGTGCCACTTGCCGATCAAGGCCGTGTGGTACCCCGCCGCACCCAACAACGACGGCAGTGTGGGGTGCTCTGGGGGCAAACCCAACACCTTGTCGCCTTTGGCGTTGGCCAAGGGCTCTTCGGCAGCACCACGCAAGCGGTACTGCCAACGGCCGGTGATGAGTGCAAAACGCGTTGGCGAGCACACCGACGAGTTGCTGTAGCCATGGGTGAAGCGCACCCCCTCTGCCGCCATGCGGTCCAGGTTGGGTGACACGTTGGCGGGTTGGTTGCGGGCGTCCCGCGCACCGGTACAACCCAGGTCGGCGTACCCCAAGTCGTCGGCAAGGATGAAGATGAAGTTGGGTTTGGACGTCATGGGAAGACGGGAAAAAGCGTTATTCGAGGCTGAGGCTCAAACGCTTGGCCACCTTTTCCCAACGCTGCGCGGCTTTGTTGATTTCAGCTTGGGCCACTTCGGGCGTGGTACCCACCAAAATGGTGTTGTTCATGGCCATGGCCTCGCGCACTTCGGGGCTGCGGATGGCTTCATCCAGCGCCTTGCCAAATTTGTCCTGTATGGCTTTGGGCACACCTTTGGGTGCAAACATGCCCAGCCAGAAGTTGCCCTCAAAGTTCGGCAACCCCACATCCTTCATGGTGGGCACCTCGGGCAGCGACGGTATACGGCTGTTGGCCGTGGTTGCCAGCGCGTCAATGCGCTTCGATTTGACATGTTCGATCAGTGCAGCGGTCACGATAAACGTGCAGTCGACCTGCCCACTGAGCACATCTTGCACCGCAGGGGCTGGCCCACGGTACGGAACGTGCGTCATTTCAGCACCCACTTCGCTGAGCAACATCTCCATCGCCAAGTGGCCATTGGAACCAGGGCCCGCACTGGAGTAGGTCAAGGGTTTGGCTTTGGCCGCCTTGACCAGGTCTGGCAGGGTTTTGACACCGACTTTGGGGTGGCACGCCAGCAACTGGTTCAGACTGGCAATCATGTTGACAGCCGCCACATCGCTCCGGTTGAAGCCCGTGCTTTTGTAAATGAACGGGTTGATGGTGAGCATGTTTTCTGGGCCCAACATCCAGGTGTAACCATCAGCCGGGGAGCGGGCCAAGTCAGCCGTGCCCAGGTTGCCTGCAGCCCCAGGTTTGTAGTCCACCACCACTGGCTGGCCCAGGCGTTGGCCCATGACTTGCGCGATGCCGCGGATCACGCGCTCAGGACCACCTCCAGGCGCTTGCGGCGCGATCATGCGTATGGGTTTGGTGGGCCACTCTTGGGCCGTGGCAGCCATTGTGGCTAGAGCCACCACAGCGGCGAATGCGTGTTGGGCCCGCAGGCCCCTGCGCGAAATAGGCATGTTTGTCTCCTGTGTGCATCAGCCAGCCCATTCGCATCCAGCATATGGGCTTGGTGGGCGGATTATGGTGAGGCATCACCCATCAAGACAAACTCAAATTTCGGATCGCAGGCATTCACGCCATCAATAGTGGATACCCCGGTGTGCGGGCAGGCTGGCACCGGTCAAATCACCAACACCGCCCGGAAATCATTGACATTGGTGTGGGTGGGGCCGGTCACCACCAGGTCGCCCAAGGCGTAGAAAAAACCGTAGGCGTCGTGGCGGTCCAGGTGGTCGGCGGTGTCCAGGCCAAGGGCGCGGGCGCGTTGCAAGGTGTCGGGCGCCACCACCACACCCGCGTTGTCTTCCACACCGTCGATGCCATCGGTGTCGGCGGCCAGGGCCCACACGCCGGGTGCGCCGTCCAGAGCCTGGGCCAAGGCCAGCCCAAATTCACCCGATCGCCCCCCCCGACCAGGGGCCTGCCCCGGCTTCTGGGGCCCGACGGTGACGGTGGTTTCGCCGCCACTGATCAGCACACACGGTGGGGTGAAAGCCGAACCACCCGAGCGGGTGGTGCGGGCGATGGCGGCGTGCACCCGGGCCACATCGCGGGACTCGCCCTCGATTTCGTCGCTCAACACATGCGCATGGACCCCCTGTTGCCGCGCCCAATCCGCCGCGGCTTGCAAAGCCGCCAGCGGGGTGGCCAACAGCCGCACGGTGGCTTGCTCAAAACAACGGTCGCCCGGTTTGGGGGTTTCGAGCCGCCCGTCCAACAAGGCCTCGCGCACAGCCGGTGGCACCCCGATCCGGTAGCGGTCCAAAACGGCCAAGGCATCGGCGCAGGTGGTGGTGTCGGCCACCGTGGGGCCGCTGCCGATCACGGCGGGGTCGTCACCGGGCACGTCGCTGATCAGCAAGGTCAACAACCGGGCCGGGTAACAGGCCTGGGCCAAACGCCCGCCCTTGATCGCCGACAGGTGCTTGCGCACAGTGTTCATGTCGGTGATGCGGGCGCCGCTGTGCAGCAAGGCCTGGTTGATGCGCTGTTTGTCGGCCAAGGTCAGGCCCTCGGCGGGCAGGGGCAACAACGCGGAAGCCCCACCAGAGACCAAACACACCACCAGGTCGTCGGGGCCCAGCCCCTGCACCAGCGCCAACAGGCGTTGGGAGGCCTCAAGCCCGGCTTGGTCGGGCACGGGGTGGGCCGCTTCCCACACCGCGATGCGCTGTGGCAAACCAGCGGGCCTGGGTGGGGTGTGGCCATAACGGGTCACCACACCACCCGACAACGGCGCATCGGCCGGCCACAAGGCCTCTAGCGCCTGTGCCATGGCGCCTGCTGCCTTGCCCGCACCGATCACCACCGTGCGCCCCCGGGGAGGTGGGGGCAGGTGCGCGGCCATGTTGGCCAGTGGCAATGCCCGCTCAACCGCCACCTCAAAAAGGCTGCGCAAAAAGGTCAACGGTTGGGCGGTGTCCATGGGTGGTGTCAGTTGAGCCACCCCTTGACGCGTTCCACCACCTTGTCGGCCGAAATGCCATAACGGTCGTGTAGGGTGGGCAGCGCCCCAGCGTCCAGAAAGGCGTCGGGCAGGGCGAGCATTCGAAACTTGGAGGGTACCACCCCTTCACGCAACAACAAACCGGCCACGGCCTCGCCCAATCCACCCACCACAGAATGGTTCTCGGCCACAACCACCAAACGACCCGGTTGGGCCACAGCCTTCAAAATGGCTGCCTCATCCAGGGGTTTGATGGTGGGGCAATGCAACACGGCGGCACCCACGTTGTCGACCTGCAAAGCCTTGGCGGCCTCCAAGGCCCGCATGGTCATGAAACCACTGGAGATGAACAACACGTCGTTCCCAGCCACCAGTTGTTTGGCCTTGCCCAGCTCAAAGGTGTAGTTGTATTCGTCCAGCACCAAGGGCACATTGCCGCGCAACAAGCGCATGTACACCGGGCCGTTGTGAGCGGCAATTTGAGGCACGGCCTGCTCGATGTCCAAAGCGTCGCACGGGTCCACCACCGTCAGGCCGGGAATGGCGCGCATCAGGGCCAGGTCTTCGGTGGCTTGGTGGCTGGGGCCATAACCCGTGGTCAGGCCCGGCAGGGCACAACACATTTTGACGTTGAGGTTTTCTTCAGCAATCACCTGGTGGATAAAGTCGTAAGCGCGCCGTGTACCAAACACCGCGTAGGTGGTGGCAAATGGCACCAAGCCCACCTTGGCCATGCCACCAGCAGCCCCCATGAGCAACTGCTCGGCCATGCCCATTTGGAAAAAGCGCTCGGGGTAGGCCTGCCCGAAAAGGTGCAGGTCGGTGTATTTGGCCAGGTCGGCGGTCATGCCCACCACCTCAGGGTGGTCGGCAGCGTACTGCACCAAGGCTTTGCCAAACGGCGCAGCCTGCACACGCTGGCCCTCGGCCGCGATAGAGGCGATCATGGCCGACGTGGTCAGCCGGGGTTTTTTGTCAACGGTGGCGTTCATGGTGAAAGTCCTTGTGTCGCGGTGTGTTCCCGCTCAAGCGGGCTGGTTGGCGTCCAGCACATCCAGCGCCTGCTGCCACTCGGGTGGGTCCACCCGGATGAAATGGTTTTTGTCGCGGGTTTCCAAAAACGGCACGCCTTTGCCCATTAGGGTGTCGCACAAGATGACCCGGGGTTGGGCGTCGGGCAACTGCCGCGCGGTGTCAAACGCGCGCACCACCGCCGGCAGGTGGTTGCCGTCTACCCGCTGCACATGCCATCCAAACGACGCCCACTTGTCGGCCAAGGGTTCAAAACCCAAGACCTTGCTGGAGGGGCCATCCGCCTGCTGGTTGTTGATGTCCACAATACAAATCAGGTTGCCCAGCCCATGGTGTGCGGCCGACAAAGCAGCCTCCCAGGTGGACCCTTCGTCCAGTTCACCGTCGCTCATGGAGTTGTACACAAACGCAGGGTTGCCCCGGTGGCGCAAACCCAGTGCCATGCCCACCGCGATGGGCAAACCCTGGCCCAAAGACCCGCCCGATATCTCCATGCCCGGGGTGTACGAGGCCATGCCCGACATGGGCAAGCGGCTGTCATCGCTGCCGTAGGTTTCAAGCTCGGACTCGGGGATGGTGCCGGCTTCGATCAGGGCAGCGTAGTGCGCGATGGCGTAGTGCCCGTGAGACAGCAAAAACCGGTCACGGCCGTCCCATTCGGGGTCTTCGGGCCGGAACCGCAGGGCGTGCCCATATGCGGTGGCCAACACGTCGGCATAACCCAGTGCTTGGCCCACATAACCTTGGCCTTGCACCTCGCCCATGCGCACCGCGTAGCGGCGGATGCGCCACGCGCAACGCGCAACGTGGGCCAGTTTGTCTGGGGTGGGGGATGTCATGGTTCAACTCCGTAAAAACAGACCGCTCATTTAAAAATCAGGGCCGGCACGTAAGACACAATCAGCAGCACACCAAAGGCCACCAGGTAAAAGGGCCCCAGCTCGCGCACGGTTTCACCCACCTTGACCTTGGCCACGGCACTGGTGATGAACAGGGTGGTGCCCACCGGGGGTGTGTAGAGGCCGATGGCCAGGTTCACGGTCATCATGATCCCGAGCTGAACCAGGTCCATGCCAATGGCGTTGGCCAAAGGCACAAACACCGGGGTGAGCAACAACACGGCAGCCGGCAGGTCAATGAACATGCCACACACCAGCATCAGCAGGTTCATCAGCAATATGACCGACCATCCGTTGGACAAATGCGCCTGTGCCCAAGCCACCACACCATCGGGCATGCGATCGAAGGTGAGCAACCAGCCGATGGCCGCCGACGCCATGATGACCAACAACACCACACCGGTGGCCAGGCCGGCTTCCATCACGCTTTTGTGCAAGCGTTTCAAACCCAGGTCGCGGTAGATCAACGCCGACACCACACCGGCGTACAGGGTGGACAACACACTGACCTCGGTGGGCGTGGCGATGCCAAACCGCAGAAACACCACAATCAAAACCGGCAGCACCAGCGCTGGCGAGGCGTAAGCGAGTTGGGTGCGGAAGACCGCCCAGTCGAGCTTGCGTGTTTCGCGGGGGAAATTGCGCCGTTTGCCCACCCACCAACACACCGCCATAAACCCACCACACATCATCAAGCCAGGCAAGATGCCGGCCACAAACAAGGCAGCGACCGAGGTGTTGCTCGACAAGGCGAACAGGATCATGGGAATGGACGGCGGGATCAGGATGTCGATGGTGGCCGCCGCAGCCAAGGTGGCCGCTGAAAACGCCGGGGGGTAACCCAAGCGCTTTTGCCATGGGATGAGCAGCGAACCGATGGCCGACGCATCGGCCACCGCCGAGCCCGACACCCCACCAAAAATGGTGGACGACAGCACCCCCACCTGCCCAGGGCCACCGTGGAAACGCCCGATCAGGCTGGACAACACACCGATCAAGGCCTCACCCAACTTGCCCCCCATCATCAAGGAGCCGGTGAGCATAAAAAACGGGATGGCGATCAGGGGGAAACTCTGCACCTGCGCCACCATCTGCTGGACCAGCAGGTCCAGCGGCACCCGGTCCGAGGTGGCCGCGGCCGCCATGGCCGCCACCAACAGGGCGTGAGCGATGGGCACGGCCGCCACGGCCGCCACCAAAAAAACCACAAGAATCAATCCGGTCATGGCTGGCTCCTCTCACCAATGGGCTTCGGGCACGGCAGGCGCCGTGGCCACATCGGTTTGGGTCCAGGCCCGAACCACCGACACCAAGGCCTGCACCGCCAACATGGCCATGCCGACCAGCACACAGGCGTAGGTCACCGAACCGGGCACGCCCAAGATGGGAGACTTTTCATCGTGGACAATATCCAACATACCCCACGTGGCCCAGGCCAGGGTGGCATACAAGGCCGCGACCGTGAGCCACCCGCCCACCGACAACACCTTGCGGGGGCCATGTGCCAGTTTGTCCACCAAAAAGCTGGTGGTGATGTGCGCACCGTGTTGTGCCGCCAGCACCACACCGGCCATGACCAACCAGGGAAACAGCAGCTCAGGGACCTCGTTGGCCCACTGCAAACTGGCACCCGTGGCGTAACGCAAGATGGTGTTGACCGCCAAAATCGCAAAGATCACAGCGGAACTGATCCACAGCAACACCTGGCACACGGCCGCGATGGCTTTTTCAAGAACATTCATGGGAAGAGCTCCTGCCCGCATGCGGCATGGGCATGCGGGCCGGGGTTGAAGGACCAACGATCAGGTGGCAGCGATCAACGCGCAGCAGCGATGACTTTTTTCAGGAAAGGCCCAATGGGCGAGGTCAGCCATTTGTCATCCACGCTGCCGGTGCCTTTGGCAAACGGGGTCTTGTCCACGGTGTTGATCTGCACACCCTTGGCCTTGAGGTCGGCCAAGAGTTTGTCATCGCTCTCTTTGGACAGGGTGCGTTGCAACTTCGTGGCCTCAGCGGCGGCTTCTTGCAGCACTTTGCGGTCGTCGGCGCTCAAGCGGTCCCAGCTGCGCTTGCTCATCAGCAGGGGGGTCATTTCGTATTTGTGACCCGTCAAAGAGATGTACTTGTTCACCTCGTATAACTTGCTAGCGTGGATGTTCATGAGCGGGTTTTCCTGCCCGTCCACCACACCTTGTTGCAAGGCCACGTACAACTCGGCAAACTTGATCTGCTGTGCTTCTGCGCCCAGGGCCTGCATGATGTCCACGGTCACGGCGTCAGGGGGGGTGCGCATCTTCAGACCCTTGAGGTCTTCGGGCTTGGCGATGGGGCGTTTGCTGTTGCTCATGTGGCGGATGCCGTTGTCCCAGTAACCCAGCACCACCAGGCCTTTGTCGGCCGATTTATCGGCCAGCTCTTTGCCCAACGGGCCATCGAGCATCTTCCAAACCTGGGTCAGGTCGCTGAACAGGAAGGGCATGCCAAAGGCGGCGTACTCGGGCACCGCGTTGGCCACCGCACCCTGGGAATTGGCGCTCATGTCGAGCGCGCCGGTGCGCAAGGCCGTCACCATGGCAGCGTCATCGCCCAGCTGCGCGGAAGGGGCCACCTGGATCTCGATGCGGCCATTGGACTTGGCCTTGGCCACCTCGGCCATTTTTAAGGCGGCTTCGTGGCGGGGGTTGCCCGGTGCGGCGCCGTGGCCCAAGGTGAGCTTCACGGCTTGGGCAGAGGCCACAGAACTGAGGGCCAGCAAAGCGGTGGCCAGCAGGGTGCGGCGCAGGGTGAATACAGCTGTCATGGTTTTGTCTCCGGTGTTGTCGTTAAAAGGGGTTGCCACCTGGTACCCCGGTGGCCCGGGGTGCGGTCAATGGATCAGCATGCCGCCGTTGACATCCAGGGTCACGCCGGTGCAGTACTTGGACAGGCTGCTGGCCAAAAACAGCACACAACCCGCCACATCGCTGGGCTCGCCGATGCGGCCCAGGGGGATGCCATCCAATATGGCTTGGTGTTTGTCTTCCGGTATCTTGCCTTTGTTGATGTCGGTGGCGATGAGGCCGGGTGTGACACAGTTCACGCGGATGTTGTGGCCACCGTACTCACGGGCCATGGCACGCGCCAAGCCCAACACACCGGCTTTGGCCGCCGAGTAGTGCGGCCCGCCCAGGATACCGCCACCGCGCTGGGCCGAGACCGACGAAATACAGACAATCGAACCGCTTTTTTGGGCCAACATGACCGGCAACACCGCTTGCGACGCGTACAAGGTGCCGCGCAGGCTCACGTCCAGGATGCGGTCGTAGTCGCTACCGGTGATGTCCAGGAACTTGACGGGCTGGGTGATGCCAGCGTTGTTCACCAAGATGTCGATGCGGCCATAAC
>JBEBBB010000092.1:0-4182 GCA_041158605.1 Pseudomonadota bacterium | reverse complement strand
GAGGGTGTGTGTGCCCCTACACTTGCGGCATGCCCTGGCACGCCCAACTCGACCTGACCTACCGCCAGCAAGGCGACACCACGGTGCTGCAGCACGCGCACAGTGGTCCCCTGCGGGTGTTCAAAAGCCTATACCCCGAAGGCCCCCACACCTGCCACAACGTGGTGGTGCACCCTCCCGGCGGGCTGGTGGCGGGCGACCACCTGCAGATCAACGTTCAAGTGGAAACGGGCGCCCATGCGCTGGTGTCCACCCCTGGGGCCACGCGCTTCTACAAATCGGCCGGTGAACCAGCCAGCCAAGACGTTAAGCTGCGCTTGGCCCCTGGCGCGCGTTTGGAATGGTTGCCGTTGGAGACCTTGGCCTACAACGCCTGCCAAGCCCACAACCGCCTGTTGTTCGACCTGGCCCCTGGCGCCGAGTTGATGGCCTGGGACGTGGTGGGTTTGGGATTGCCTGCCGCTGGTTTGCCGTTTCAAAACGGTGTTTACCACCAGCGCATGGACTGGCCCGGGGTGTGGCTGGACCAGGGTGTGATCAACGCCCAAGACACCCAGCTGCTGGACGCCCCAGCGGGCCTGGCCGGCCACCGCAGCGTGGGCACTTGGGTGTGGGCCACCGGCTCGCCCATGAACCGCCACCGGCGCGAGCGGGTGTTGGAAGCCCTGCGGGCGGTGGTAGCCCAGGATGCCCTGTCGCGCACCGCCGGCGTCACCTGCCCCAACGACCATGTGCTGGTGGCGCGGGCTTTGGCGCCCCAGGTGGAGCCGGTGATGGCCTTGTGGCAAAAGCTCTGGCGCGCCTGGCGCGCCGAGGCCTGGGGCCTGGGCAACACCCCACCCCGCATATGGGCTGTTTGAACACATGGGCCATCTGAACACACACCCCACCATGAGCACCGCGCAACCCCTCCCCACCACACTGGTTCACAACGCCACCTGCGTCGCCACGTTGGACGACCGTTCACAGACCCTGCGCCACACCTCCCTGTGGATCCGGGGGCATACCATCGAAGCCATAGGGCCAGCAACCGACCTGCCCACCACCGCCGACACGGTGATAGACGCCCAGCACCACCTGGTGGTGCCGGGCCTGGTCAACACCCACCACCACATGTACCAGAGCCTGACACGGGCGATACCAGGGGTGCAAAACGCCGAGCTGTTCGGTTGGCTGCGTGGTCTGTACCCCATCTGGGCGGGGTTGACGCCCGAAATGGTGCGGGTGTCGACCCAGGTGGCCATGGCCGAGCTGTTGCTCAGCGGCTGCACCACCAGCAGCGACCACCTCTACATCTACCCCAACGGGGTACGCCTAGAAGACAGCATCGAAGCGGCCCAGGCCATCGGTATGCGGTTTGTGGCCACCCGGGGCAGTATGAGTGTGGGACAAAGCGCTGGGGGCTTGCCACCCGACCACGTGGTCGAGCGGGAAGCCGACATCCTGCGAGACAGCCAGCGCTTGATCGAAGCCTGGCACAACCCCGCCCATGGGGCCATGGTGCAAATCGCCCTGGCACCTTGTTCACCGTTCAGCGTGAGCCAAGACCTGATGCGCGAGTCGGCCGCGCTGGCGCGCTCGTACCGACACCGCTACGGCGACCGGGGTGTGCGGCTGCACACCCACCTGGCCGAAAACGACCACGACCTGGCCTACAGCCAGGCACGCTTTGGTTGCACACCCACCCAATACGCCCAGGAGCTGGGTTGGTTGGGCAGTGACGTGTGGCACGCCCACTGTGTCAAGCTGGACACCGAGGGCATAGGCCTGTTCGCGGCCACCCAAACCGGGGTGGCGCATTGCCCCTGCAGCAACATGCGCTTGGCCAGTGGCATCGCCCCGGTGCGGCGCATGCTCGACGCTGGTGTGCCAGTGGGTTTGGGCGTGGACGGCAGCGCCAGCAACGACGCGGCCCACATGGTCAACGAGGCCCGGCAAGCGCTGTTGTTGGCCCGCGTGGGCCGGTCGCTCCAAGCCCCTGAGGTGCGCGAAGGCCGCACCTTTTTTGGCTGCGACCTGGGGCCGGCTGAAATGACACCCACCGACGCGCTGCGGCTGGCCACACGGGGCGGGGCCCAGGTGTTGGGGCGTGCGGACATTGGCCACCTGGCACCGGGCATGTGCGCCGACATGGCCTTGTTCCGCCTGGACACCCTCGCCATGGCAGGTGGCGCCGTGCACGACCCCGTGGGGGCCTTGCTGCTGTGCGCCAGCCCCACCGCCGACCACGTGCTGGTCAACGGGCGGGTGGTGGTCCGGGACGGCCAACTGGCCACCGTGGACATGGGGCCGCTGCTGGAACGGCACAACCGGTTGGCACAACAACTGGCCGCTGCGGCCTGATGGGTGAAAACACCCTTGCCAGCAGCACCGAAGCCCTTACAGTTGGCCCATACTTGCACCAATTGGCATGAACCTACCGCCCCTGGACCTTCTCAAAGACGCCAGCGCACTGGTTGTGGATGGCAACATCACCTCGCGGTCGGTGCTGGTGTCCCAAATGCGGGACCTGGGTTTCAAGTCGGTCGCCCAAGCGCCCCGCATCGCCGATGCCCGCCGCCAACTGGAGTTCAAAACCTTTGACGTGGTGGTGTGCGAGCAGCACTTTCCCAATGACCACGGCACGGGCCAGGACCTGCTGGACGATCTGCGCCGCTGCGGCCTGCTGCCATTTGCCACCGTGTTTATCATGGTCACCGCCGAGGCGGCCTATTCAAAGGTGGCAGAGGCGGCCGAATCGGCATTGGATGCCTACCTGCTCAGGCCCTACACCGCTGCCCGGCTGGAGGAGCGGATTTTCCAGTCCCGGCGGCGCAAGGTGTCGTTGCGCGACATTTTTGCAGCCGTTGAATCACAAGACTTTGCCTTGGGCGCCAAACTGTGCATGGAGCGGTTCCAAAGCAAAGGTGACTACTGGTTGTACGCGGCCCGGGTGGGTGCCGAGCTGTTGTTGCGCACCGAGCAGTTTGACGAGGCCCAGCGCTTGTACCAAGCGGTGATCGAGGCCAAAACCCTGCCGTGGGCCCGTTTGGGCATCGCCAGGGCCCAGCTGGAAGCCGGGCATGTGCAACAAGCGGCCACCACATTGGAAGGGCTGATCAACGCGGAACCCGGTTACGCCGACGCTTACGACGTGATGGGGCGTGCCCAAATCGAGCTGGGCCAGTTCGAATCCGCCATGGCCTCCTACAAAATGGCCACCGACATGACGCCCACGTCCATCAGCCGCTTGCAACGCCACGGCATGCTGGCCCACTACTGCGGTCAATCGAAATTGGCCGATGAGCTCTTGTCGCGGTCGGTGCGGCTGGGTCTGGACTCCAAGATGTTTGACGCCCAAGCCTTGGTGTTGTTGGCCATGATGAAGTTCGCGGCCAACGAGCGCAAAGGCCTGGTGCGGTGTGCCGAGGACATCCACAACTTTGTCGACCGTTTCCCCTCGTCGGTCAGGTTGCAACGTTTGCAACGCGTGATCGATGCCTTGGCCCAGCTCATGGACCACCAGACTGCCAAGGCGCTGGAGCTCACCAGGGGCTTGATGGCCGAGGTCAAAGAAGACAACTTTGATTTCGAGGCCGCCTGCAATGTGCTGACGGTGGTCAGCCTGTTGGCAGAAAGGGCCATCCAAATCGACGAGGTCGAGCAGTTCGTCAGGACCTTGGGGCTGCGGTTTTGCACCTCCAAAGCCCTCACCGAACTGCTCCTGAAATCGGCCGGGGCCTACCCACCCTACACACACGCCCTGGGTGAAGCGCATGCCACCGTCATGAAACACATCGAGTTGGCGGTGCGCCTCAGCTTGGGGGGTGACCCCCGAGGGGCCGTCACCTCCCTGGTGCGTTTGGGCCATGACACCCAAAACACCAAGGTGATTGAAACCGCTTGGGGAGTTTTGAAGCGGCACGAGGCCCGGATCGAGGACGCCACACAACTGGCTGCGGACACCCAAGTCCTCAGAACCCGCTACACCTCTTTCGCCAACCGCATCGCCATAGGGGATAAAAACCTCCGGCAGGCAGGGGGGGTGAGCCTGCGGGTGATGGACATCAAAGCGGACTGAGGCGCCAGGTCACTGTACTGGTGCACCCGCTTTGAACCACTGTGCGATCAAAGCACGCTCGGCTTCGGTGATGCCGGTGGCGTTGTTCATGGGCATGGTGCGGGCCACCACCACCTGCTGGT
>JBEBBB010000091.1:0-5831 GCA_041158605.1 Pseudomonadota bacterium | reverse complement strand
CAGGTGTCTGACGCGTTCGGCACCAAAACCCGCGTCAACCCCGACGTGGTGTGGAACGGTGCGATGTTGCCCGCTGCCGCAGACCTGAACATCTTGCCCGCTGCGAAATAAACCCTGGCCCATGCCTCCCGCCAGTGGGCCGACCCTCAGGGGTCTACCACTGGTTTTTTTTCGACGGACTTTCCCATGCAGACACCCACGAGCAACACCGCGTTTGTCGACTTCAGCGATGTTTGGCTGGCCTACAACGACGACTTGTTGGCCAAGAACATTTTTGCGGTCGAGGCCATTGACCTGAAAGTCAAACAAGGCGAGTTCATCGCGATTGTCGGTCCGTCGGGCTGTGGCAAATCGACGTTCATGAAGCTCACCACAGGGCTCAAGATGCCCAGCATGGGCCACATACGGATCGACGGGCAGCCCGTCACCGGGCCGCTGAAAATCTCGGGCATGGCCTTCCAAGCACCGTCGCTGTTGCCGTGGCGCACCACGTTGGACAACGTCTTGCTGCCCCTGGAAATCGTGGAGCCCTACCGCAGCCAGTTCAAAGACCGCCGCCCGGAGTTCGAGGCACGCGCGACGAAACTGCTGGAGACGGTGGGCCTGGGCGGCATGGAGAAAAAATTCCCCTGGGAGTTATCGGGTGGCATGCAACAACGGGCCAGCATTTGCCGCGCGCTCATCCACGAGCCCAAGATGCTGCTGCTCGACGAGCCGTTTGGGGCGCTGGACGCGTTCACCCGCGAAGAACTCTGGTGTACCCTGCGCGACCTGTGGCAAGTCCAGCGTTTTAACGTGATCCTGGTGACCCACGATCTGCGCGAATCGGTGTTTTTGGCCGACACGGTGTACGTGATGAGCAAAAGCCCCGGGCGTTTTGTGGTGCGGCGTGACATTGAACTGCCCCGCCCGCGCGACCTTGAAGTCACTTACACCAAAGAGTTCACCGACATCGTGCACGAGCTGCGCGGCCACATCGGGGCCATGCGCAAAACCGGCGCCGCCATCAACCAGTGACACCAACCACCATGAAAACGAACAAACAACTGGAACGCTGGGCACCCGCTTTGTTGCTGGTGGCCATTGTGGTGCTGTGGGAAATCATCACCCGGGGTTTTGGGGTGTCCGAGTTTATTTTTCCCAGCCCGTCGCGGATCTGGGAACAGACCATGGAGCACAAAACCACGATCCTGGGCCACGCCTGGCGCACCTACTGGGTGACCATGGCTGGGTTTGGCCTGGCCATTGTGGTGGGCGTGCTGCTGGGCTTCTTGATGGGCAGCTCGCGCCTGGCCTACAACGCGCTCTACCCCCTGATGACCGCGTTCAACGCGCTGCCCAAAGCCGCTTTTGTGCCTATCTTGGTGGTGTGGTTCGGCATCGGCGTCGGGCCGGCCATCCTGACCGCCTTCCTCATCAGCTTTTTCCCCATCATGGTCAACATCGCCACTGGTCTGGCCACGCTCGAACCGGAGCTGGAAGACGTGCTGCGGGTGCTGGGTGCCAAGCGGTGGGACGTGCTGGTCAAGGTGGGCCTGCCGCGCTCTTTGCCCTACTTTTACGGCTCGCTCAAGGTGGCCATCACACTGGCCTTTGTGGGCACCACCGTGTCTGAAATGACCGCCGCCAACGAGGGTATCGGTTACCTCTTGATCAGCGCGGGTTCGTCCATGCAAATGGGCCTGGCGTTCAGCGGTCTGCTGGTGGTGGGCCTCATGGCCATGGGCATGTACGAGTTGTTCAGCTTGGTCGAAAAACACACCACCGGCTGGGCCCACCGCGGTTCACAAAGCCACTGATCCCACATGGCCGCCGCCCCCCTCACCCCCGACCATGCGCTGCGCTGGCTTGCACACGCCAACCGGGTGGCGCAAAGGGCCATGGCCATGGGCCGCCACCCCTTCGGGGCGGTGCTGGTGGGGCCAGACGGGGACACCCTGCTGGCCGAACAAGGCAACATCAACACCGTCAACCACGCAGAATCCACCTTGGCCCGGCAGGCGGCCGACAACTGGCCCGCCGAGCTCCTGGCGGCCTGCACACTGGTCACCACTTTTGAACCGTGTGCCATGTGTGCGGGCACCATCTACTGGGCGGGTATCGGTGGTGTGCTGTACGGGGCTGCGGAAACCGACCTGCTGACCCTGACCGGCAACCACCCAGAAAACCCCACCCTGGATGTGCCTTGCCGCTTGGTGTTTGAGCGGGGGCAACGGCCCGTCACCGTGCAGGGCCCGGTTCCCCAAGCCCGGGACAGCCTGCTGGCTCTGCACCAGGGTTTTTGGGCCAGCAGGGGCGGGTCACTTGGATCTCAATAAGCCTTGAAGTTGGCTGCCACCCGCTGCTTCAGGTAGTCGCCAGCGGTGATGGGCGGGTACTTGCCCGACGGGCTTTCAATCACCGCCTCGCGGTTGGCTTGGCAAAAAAAGGCCAAGCTGTAACGGGGCCCCATGTACTCGCCGGGTTGGGGGTTGCGCACGCGGTGGAAATTGGAGGGCAGTTGGTCGTCGCTCCAGCGCATCAGCATGTCGCCAATATTGCAGGTGATGGCGCCCTCTTCGGGTTCGATGGATGTCCAAGCCTGCCCATCCATTTCTTTGCCCGGGCAAACCTGCAAGCCCCCTTGCCCCTGGCGCTGGAACAGCAGGGTCAGGCAATCAAAATCGGTGTGGGCGCCAGCACGCCACAGGCCCAGACCGGCTTGGGCCTCGGGGGCGATGCCAAAGTAATGCAACAAGCGCAGGGTGCTTTGGTACCCCGGGCTGGCAGGGTTGTGGGCGGTGTTGAAAAAGTCGGGCGCCAAACCCAATTTGAGGGCAAAACACGACAGGATGCGCATGCCCACAGTCCAGCACCGCCCCTCAAACGCCAGCATGGTGGCCTTGAAGCCGGCCAGTTCGGCTTCGCTGGGCCATAGGGTGGCCATGTGGGGCTGGGTGATTTGGTAAGACTCTTTCTGGTCGGGCGTGCCAGTGGACGGGCGCACCTGGGCGCGGCTTTCCCAGCCCACGTTCAAGGCCTTGTTGTGCGGGTATTGGGCCTTCACCACATCGGGCAGGGCGAAAAACCGTTCGGTCATCGCGAAGGCTTCGTGCACCTGCTCCAGGTGGATGCCGTGGTTAACCACCTGGAAAAAACCCACATCCACGGCTGCGTCCCACAGGGCGTCGGCGATCTCGGGTTGGCGGCGCTCGAAGTCTGATAAGTCGATGCGGCGGATCTCGCGAGCGTGGGTCTCTGACCCCATGGCGCCCATGCGGGCTTCTTTGTCCAGTTCGACCATGGAACCGGGGGTGGTGTGTGCGTGCATGTGAGCAACTCCTGAAAGGTTGGAACCGATGGCGGCATCAACCCCCTGGTCAAACAGGCGCAACGGGCACAAACCTGGTGCAACGATGCACCGCCCTTGCACACGTTGTGACCTGGCCACTGGCGCTGCCAGCGGGGGGACGAAACCGGTGTGTCAAGAGCAATTCCCAGTCACCGAGTGCCGCCGCCTGGGGCGGGCACACCGGTGGTGAACGCTTCTACTCTTGCGCCCATTTAAGCAGTTTTTGGGCCAGTTCGCCTTGGCACAAAAGCTGCAAGTTGGCGGGCAAGAGTAGAAGCGTTCAGCGGCCTGCCGCCCGGAAATTGCTCTTGACAGTCCACCACTTCTGGAGTTCTCTCATGCAACGACGCTCACTGATCCGCGCCGCTGGCGCCGCCTCGCTGTTGGCCGCCACCCCCTTTGTCCGGGCCCAAGGCAGCCTGCAAAAAATCAAGTTCAACCTGGGGTGGAAAGTCGAGGCCTCGGGCGCCGGCTTTTTGCTGGCCCAACAAAGGGGTTACTACAAAGACGCCGGCCTAGACGTGGCCATCGACACCGGCAACGGGTCGGCAGCCGCGATCAGCTTGGTGGCCAGCGGGGCCTACGAAGCCGCCTCGGCCGACCTGGGCACCATGATCGAGTTCAACACCAAAACGCCGGACGGCAAGCTGCTGGCCATCGGCATCCAGTACGACCTGAACCCCAACGCGGTGCTGGTGCGCAAAGACGGCCCTATCAAAAAACCGGCCGATCTGGCGGGCAGAACCCTTTTGGGCCAGCCCTTCAACGCGTCGCGCAAGTTGTTCCCGGCCTTCGCCAAAGCCCAGGGTTTTGACCCCAGCGGTGTGAAGTGGGAAAACGTGGCGCCAGATATTGGCGACACCCGGTTTGCCATGGGCGATTTTGACGGCGCGGCCTATTTTTACTTCACGGGCCTGCTCAACCTCAAGGCACGGGGTATCGGCGCAGACAAGCTGACGGTGTTCCGGTATTCCGATTTGGGGCTGAAGTCTTACGGCAATGGCATCGTCGCCAGCCCCAAGGCCCTGCAGCAATCGCCTGACGCGATGAAGGCCTTTATGCTGGCCACCACCAAGGGGTGGGTCGATGCCATGGCAGACCCCAAGGCCGGCGCTGCTGCTGTCAAGGCGCGCGAGCCTTTGGCCAACGAAGCGTTGGAGCTGGAACGCCTGCAACTGATTGTGGATGGCTCCATGAAAACCCCAGCGACACGCAGCAACGGTTGGGGCGTGGCCACCACAGAGCGCCTGCAAGCCACGTTGGATGAAACGGTCGCGGCCTTCGGGTTGAAACCCGGCCTGACCGTGGCCGACCTGTGGACCGACCGTTTTCTGCCAGCACCGGCCGACCGCAAGCTCAAAGCCTGAGGGGGCGACATGGCCATTCCTGTGATCGACCTCGCCGGCGCCCTGGTGCCGGGCGGGCCGCGCAGTCCCGCGGTGGCGCAGCAGGTGCGCGCTGCGGCCATGGGCGCTGGGTTTTTCTACATCGCCAACCACGGCGTGCCCGATGACATGGTGGCACGCCAGTTCGACACCACACAACAACTGATGGGCCTACCGCTGGCCCGGCGCGAGGCCTTGTCGATCCGGCACTCCCCGATCATGCGGGGCTTTGAGGCCTTGGGGGCACAGACACTGGACGAACACGCGCAACCCGACCTCAAAGAAAGTTTTTACTGTGGCATGGACTGGCCAGCCGACCACCCCTACGTGGTGGCAGGCCACCAGACCTACGGCCCCAGCCAGTGGCCCGCCGAGCTGCCTGGCGCGCGGCCCCAAAGCGAGGCCTACATTGCCGCCATGAACGGCTTGTGCTTGCGTTTGATGCAACTGGTGGCCTTGTCGCTGGACCTGCCCGAGGCGTACTTCGATGCCGCCTGCCAAGAACCCATGGTGACCTTGCGCATGGTGCGCTACCCACCGCACCCCGAAGACGCGGATGACCGCACCTTTGGAGCGGGGGCCCACACCGACTGGGGCGCTATCACGGTGTTGGCGCAAGACGACCTGGGTGGGCTGGAGGTGCAAATGCCCACGGGAGAATGGGTGGCCGCCACCCCCATCCCCGGCACCTTTGTGGTGAACCTGGGCGACATGGTGCCGCGCTGGACCAACGGCCTGTACCGCTCCAACCCCCACCGGGTGCGCAACCTGCAATCGGGCGGGCGGCCCCGGTATTCCATCCCTTTTTTTTACGAGCCTGGGTTCATGGCGCGCATCGAAGCGGTTCCGGGCACCGTGCCACCTGGCACGCTACCGAGGTTCGAGCCGTGCACCGCCGGTGAGCACCTGAAACAGATGTACGCCAAAACCTACGGGCTGGCACCGGCTCACACCACAGAAGCCCCTGCCACATGAAGCTCTACCACAACCTGTTTTGCCGCGACATCGACGCCCAGTGGCGCTTTTACCAAGCCCTGCTGGCCTTGCCCGAGGCGGTGCACAGCCGCTCCCCTATTTACCGGGCGGTGGAGGCACCGGGTTTCCAATTCGGCTTC
>JBEBBB010000090.1:0-3591 GCA_041158605.1 Pseudomonadota bacterium | reverse complement strand
TGGCCCCTGGCGAGGCCTTTGGCGACCGCCAGCCCGACATGCAGCAGTGGGTGGCGCGCAAGCTGCTTAACGAGCTGGGCGACCCGCAGGAAACCTACCAGCCCGGTCATGTGGTGCAGTTCCCCACCCCCAACGGGCAGAGCACCTACGCCGGTGCCGTGCGCGAGGTGCGGGCCGACGGCGCCGTGCTGTTCGACTTCAACCACCCCTTGGCCGGTCAGGCCGTGCGGTTTGAGGTGCAACTGATCGGGGTGCTGTGATGGCTGTGCTGGGCCAAGGTGCCGAAATCACATTGGCGGAACCGCGTGGCTTCTGCGCCGGGGTGGACCGCGCCATCGAAATCGTGGACAAAGCCTTGGCCAAGTTTGGCGCGCCCATTTATGTGCGGCACGAAATCGTGCACAACACCCACGTGGTGAACGACCTCAAAGCACGCGGCGCCGTCTTCATTGAAGACCTGGCCGATGTACCCCCTGGGGCCACGCTGGTGTTTTCCGCCCACGGCGTGAGCAAAGCCGTGCAGGCCGAGGCGGCGCAGCGCGGGTTTCAGGTGTTCGACGCCACCTGCCCGCTGGTCACCAAGGTGCACGTGGAAGTGGCCAAGCTGGCCAAAGAGGGTTACGAGTTCATCATGATCGGCCACAAAGGCCACCCCGAGGTGGAAGGCACCATGGGGCAACTCGACAGCGGCATCCACCTGGTCGAAGACGTGGCCGATGTGGCCCGCGTGCAACCCGCACAAACCGAGAAGCTGGCTGTGGTGACCCAGACCACCTTGAGCGTGGACGACGCCGCCGCCATCACCGCGGCCGTGCAGGCCCGTTTCCCAGCCATCCGCAGCCCCAAGCAGCAGGATATTTGTTACGCCACCCAAAACCGGCAAGACGCGGTCAAGTTGATGAGCCGCGAGGTTGATGTGGTGGTGGTGGTGGGCAGCCCCACCAGCTCCAACACCAACCGCCTGCGCGAGCTGGCCGAGCGCCTGGGGGTGCCCGCCCACATGGTGGACGACGCCACCGAGTTGCAAGACAGCTGGTTCGAGGGCCGCGCCCGAGTGGGCGTGACCGCCGGGGCGTCGGCGCCCGAAGCGCTGGTGCAGGGCGTGGTGCAGCGGGTCAAGGCCTTGGGTGCCATCTCGGTGCGCACCCTGCAAAGCGCCCGCGAAACCATGCAGTTCCCGCTGCCCAAGGGTTTAAAGCCCGAGCCGGCCGCCGCCCCCAACCCCACCCAGGCCCCCACCTAAAATCGCCCCATGTTAGACATCACCTCCCTGCGCAAAGACCTGGACGCGGTTGTTGCCCGCCTGAACACCCGCAAATCCCCCCAACCTTACCTGGACGTGGACGCCTTCCAGTCGCTGGAGCACGAACGCAAGGCCCTGCAGGTGCGCACCGAAGAGCTGCAAGCCCGTCGCAACAGCCTGTCCAAACAGATCGGCATGCTCAAGGGCAAGGGGCAACACGCCGAGGCCGAAGCGGTCATGGCCGAGGTGGCCCAACACAAGGCGGAGCTGGAACAGTCCGCCCAGCGCCTGGACCAGATCCAGGGCGAGTTGCAAGCCCTGTTGCTGGCCGTGCCCAACCTGCCACAAGACGGTGTGCCGGTGGGTGCCGACGAACACGGCAACGTGGAGTTGCGCCGCTGGAGCCCCCAAGGTGGCCTGGGCGGCAACCCGCCCGCGCTGGGGTTTGAACCCCGCGACCACGTGGCCTTGGGCGAACCCTTGGGGCTGGATTTTGAAACCGCGGCCAAGCTGTCGGGCTCGCGTTTTGTGGTCATGAAAGGGCGCATCGCCCGCCTGCACCGCGCCCTGGCCGCCTTCATGTTGGACCTGCAGACCCAGCAACACGGCTACACCGAGTGCTACACCCCCTACGTGGTCAACGCCGAAACCCTGCGCGGCACCGGCCAGTTGCCCAAGTTCGAGGCCGACCTGTTCGCCGCCAAAAAAGGCGGCCAAGAGGGTGAAGACGCGGCGGCCGACCAGGCCCTCTACCTCATCCCCACCAGCGAGGTCACCCTGACCAACTTTGTGCGCGACGTGATCGTGCCCGAGGCCGACCTGCCCATCAAGCTCACCGCCCACACCCCCTGTTTCCGCTCCGAAGCGGGGTCCGCCGGGCGCGACACCCGGGGCCTGATCCGCCAGCACCAGTTCGACAAGGTTGAAATGGTGCAGATCGTCCACCCCGACCACAGCCACCAGGCCCTGGAAGACATGACCGGCCACGCCGAGGCGGTGTTGCAGGCCCTGGAGCTGCCGTACCGGGTGCTGGTGCTGTGCACGGGCGACATGGGTTTCGGGTCCGCCCGCACCCACGACTTGGAGGTTTGGGTGCCCGCCCAGAACACCTACCGCGAGATCAGCTCGGTCAGCAACTGCGAGGCCTTCCAGGCCCGCCGTTTGCAGGCGCGGTTCAAAAACGCCCAGGGCAAAAACGAGTGGTTGCACACCCTGAACGGCTCGGGTTTGGCCGTGGGCCGGGCCCTGGTGGCCTTGCTGGAAAACCACCAGCAGCCTGATGGCAGCGTGCGCGTGCCGGCGGCGCTGCGGCCCTACTTGGGCGGGGCTGACGTGGTTTAACCGCCACCCCAGCGCCTACACGCCCAGCCGACAACTTTGACACTGAAAGGTCTAACGCCATGAACACGTTGCGCTTTTGGGGGATGGTCGGGTTGTTGTGTTGGGCCCAAGGTGTTTGGGCGCAGTACGGCACGCCATCAACGTTGCAAGCCGAACTGCCGTTTGGAGAAGATCTGGCATTTTCGGTGGCCACCGCGCCCTTCAATCCCACCGCTGTTCGCGGAAACACGGTTTTTGTACCAGCGGGCCACCCCGGTACCCAACACCCCGCTTTGGTGGTGCACCACACCTGTGGCGGTGTTTCGGAGCACATCCACCGCTGGACAGAAGCCGCCTTGCGCCAAGGGTACGTGGTGTTGGTCCTGGACACCCTGACCCCCAGGGGCCTCAAAAACGATTGTGGTTCGCCTTCGAAGATCCCTAACGGCCGCTGGATCAAAGACCAACTCGATGCCATCGCCTACTTGGCAGGTCTGCCATTTGTCCGGCCCCAGGCCATTTCAACCTTGGGGTTTTCCAAAGGTGGCTTGGCGTCCACTTGGTTGTCCAATGCAGCGGTGGCGCAAGCCTTGCGCCCGGGGGCGGTTTCGCCAGCTGCCGTGGCGGCGTTGTATGTGTTGTGTGCTTTGCCACCCAGCAAAGGGCGGCCCCAGGGTATCGCTATCTTGCAACCAGAGGTCTCGCGCCCCTTGTTGGTGTTGATGGGCGACAAAGACAACGAGCTGTCGCCCCAGTCCTGCCTCCGGGAGTTGCCGTTGCGCAAGGCAGCGGGTGCCACCGTGGAATGGCACCTGTACCCAGACACCACACACGCGTGGGACAAGGCCGAGCAAGACGGCTTCAGCAAAGCCAGTGCCGTGAACGGAGAAACCGTGGTGTACCGGTACAACAAGGCCGCCACGGAAGACGCCCACATGCGGGTGTTTGATTTTCTCAAACGCCACGGGGGTGGGTGAACCCGTCGCAGGCCAAGAACTGCGCCGGGCGGCTTAGCGATGATTTATTTC
>JBEBBB010000089.1:0-5343 GCA_041158605.1 Pseudomonadota bacterium | reverse complement strand
AAGGCCGACGAGGCCAAGCGCCGTATCGAGCAGATCACCGCCGAGGTCGAAATCGGCAAGGTCTACGAAGGCCCCATCACCAAGATCCTGGACTTCGGTGCCTTGGTCAATCTGCTGCCCGGCAAAGACGGTCTGTTGCACATCAGCCAGATCGCCCACCAGCGTGTCGAAAAGGTCACCGATTTCCTGTCCGAAGGCCAGGTGGTCAAGGTCAAGGTTCTCGAAACCGACGAAAAAGGCCGTATCAAGCTGTCCATGAAAGCCCTCATCGACCGCAACGACGAGGCCCACGCCCAGCAGCAACAGCAGCAGCAATAAGCCATGTCCGGCATGCAAGCGGTCGAGATCACCACGCCAGGCGCGCCCGACGTGCTGCGCCTGTGCGAGCGCCCGCGCCCTGTGCCGGGTGCGGGCGAGTTGCTCATCCGTGTCAGCGCTTCCGGGGTGAACCGCCCCGATGTGTTGCAGCGCACCGGCAACTACCCTGTGCCCCCCGGCGCCTCGGACATCCCGGGCCTGGAGGTGGCGGGTGTGGTCGAGGCTGGTGACCCAGAGGCGATGGCCGCCCAGGGCTTGCGCGTGGGCGACCGCGTGTGTGCTCTGGTGGCGGGTGGGGGCTATGCCACTTACTGCGTGGCGCCTGTGGGCCAGTGCCTGCCGGTACCCGAGGGCCTGACCGACCTTGAAGCCGCTTGTTTGCCGGAAACCTTTTTCACCGTCTGGAGCAATGTTTTCGACCGGGGCCGCTTGCAGCCCGGTGAAACCCTGCTTGTGCAGGGCGGCTCCAGTGGCATCGGTGTGACGGCCATCCAAATGGCCAAGGCCCTGGGTGCCACGGTGCTGGTGACCGTGGGTTCCGATGCCAAGGCCCAGGCCTGTTTGGCCCTGGGGGCCGACCACGCCATCAACTACAAAACCCACGATTTTGGCGCCGAGGTGGCCCGCATCACCGGTGGCCGGGGTGTCGATGTGATTTTGGACATGGTCGCGGGCGATTACGTCGCCCGTGAGATCGAGGCTTTGGCCGAAGACGGCCGTTTGGTCATCATCGCGGTGCAGGGCGGCATCAAAGCCCACTTCAACGCCGGCCTGGTGCTGCGCCGCCGCCTCACCATCACCGGCTCCACCCTGCGGCCCCGGCCGGTGGCGTTCAAGGCCGCGATCGCGGCCAGCCTGCGCACCCACGTCTGGCCGCTGCTGGCCCAGGGTCGCATCCGACCGGTGGTCCACCAGGTGTTCCCGGCCGCGCAAGCCGCGCAAGCCCACGCCCTGATGGAGTCTAACCAGCACATCGGCAAAATCGCCTTGCAGTGGTGAAACTTGTCCCTCTGTTTGAACCAACCACAACCATGAAAAAACTGATTGCGGGCAACTGGAAGATGAACGGCTCTTTGGCCGCGAACGATGCCCTGCTGCGCGGTATCTTGGCGGGTTACACGGCCGAGGCCGCAACCCGTGCCGATGCGGCCATTTGCGCCAGCTCACCTTACCTGGCCCAGCTCCAAGCCGTCTTGCAAGGGTCGGCGTGTGCCTGGGGCGCCCAGGACGTGTCCGCCCACGACAAAGGCGCCTACACCGGTGAGGTATCGGCTACCATGCTGCAAGACTTTGCCTGCCGTTACGCCATTGTGGGGCACTCCGAGCGCCGCCAGTACCACGCCGAGACCGATGAGGTGGTGGCCACCAAGGCGCAGCGCGCCCTGGCCGCCGGCATCACCCCCATCGTGTGTGTGGGCGAAACCCTGGCCGAGCGCGAAGCAGGGCAGACCGAAGCCGTGGTCAAGCGCCAGTTGGCAGCGGTCATCCACACCTTGGGCCATTGCACCAGCGAGATCGTGGTCGCTTACGAACCCGTTTGGGCCATCGGCACCGGCCGCACCGCCACCCCAGAGCAGGCCCAGGCCGTGCACGCGGTGCTGCGGGCCCAGCTGCAAGCGGCCACGGCACATGCCCAGCGCAACCGCATCTTGTACGGTGGCAGCATGAACGCGGCCAACGCCGCCGAGTTGCTCTCACAACCCGATATCGACGGGGGCCTGATCGGTGGTGCCTCGTTAAAAGCCGACGATTTCCTCCGGATCATTGCTGCCGCACCGGCGGTGGTTTGAACGCAGACTTGTAAACACCATGAACATCCTGTACTCGATACTCCTCGCCGCCCAGCTTCTGTCCGCCATCGGCATGATTGGGTTGATCCTGGTTCAGCACGGCAAAGGTGCCGATGCCGGCGCTGCTTTTGGCGGCGGCGGTGGTGGTTCTGCCAGCTTGTTTGGAGCATCTGGTAGTGCCAACTTTTTGTCGCGCACCACTGCGGTGTTGGCCACGGTGTTCCTGGCCTGCACCCTGGGCCTGGCTTACTTTGGCAACCTGCGCCCCACTGCACCATCTGGCAGCGTCTTGGAAGGTGCCGCCCCTGCCGCTGCCGATGTCCCCGCCATTCCTGCTCCAGCCGCTCCCGCGACCGGTGCTGGCGCCATTCCCGGCAAATAAGCCCGATACCACCCCGGGGTACCTCAGGGGGAAAACCTCTTTGGCAACCCGGGAAAGCCCTGTGTTTCAGGGTAGAATGATGAAGTCTCTGGAACACTGCGAATCGCCTCAAGGGCGCCGCAGTGTTGTCCACCGAAAGTCATAGCCGACGTGGTGAAATTGGTAGACACGCTATCTTGAGGGGGTAGTGGCGAAAGCTGTGCGAGTTCGAGTCTCGCCGTCGGCACCAATTCAAACCGAGCGCCTTGGGGCGCACAGGACGCCGCATGGATCTCGCGCAATATCTCCCTGTACTGTTGTTTGTTTTGGTCGGTTTGGCCGTGGGGGTGCTCCCCCAGGTGCTGGGGGTGGTGTTGGGCCCCAACCGCCCCGATCCTGAAAAAAACTCCCCTTACGAATGCGGCTTCGAAGCTTTCGAAGACGCCCGCATGAAGTTTGATGTCCGCTACTACCTGGTGGCCATCCTGTTCATCCTGTTCGACCTTGAAATCGCTTTCCTGATCCCCTGGGCCGTGGCGTTCACCGACATCGGTGCCACCGGCTTTTGGGCGGGTGTGATGTTCTTGGCCATTCTGGTGGTGGGTTTTGTGTATGAGTGGAACAAAGGCGCCCTGGATTGGGAATAAGCCTGGTGGCACGCACGGAGTAGCGCATGATTGAAGGTGTCTTCAAAGAAGGTTTCATGACCACCAGTTACGACTCGGTGGTCAACTGGGCCAAAACCGGTTCGCTTTGGCCTATGACCTTTGGTCTGGCCTGTTGTGCCGTTGAAATGATGCACGCGGCCGCCGCCCGGTACGACATCGGCCGTTTTGGTGCCGAGGTGTTCCGTGCCAGCCCCCGCCAGTCCGACCTCATGATCGTGGCCGGTACCCTGTGCAACAAAATGGCGCCCGCGTTGCGCAAGGTGTACGACCAAATGGCCGAACCCCGCTGGGTGTTGTCCATGGGGTCCTGTGCCAACGGTGGTGGTTATTACCACTACAGCTACTCGGTGGTGCGCGGTTGCGACCGCATCGTCCCGGTCGACGTTTACGTGCCGGGCTGTCCCCCCACCGCTGAAGCGCTGATCTACGGGATCATCCAGCTCCAGCAAAAAATCCGCCGCACCAACACCATCGCGCGCGCTTGAGCCGCCAGGGGAAACGTATGTCCGAACACGCAGTGGTGCCCGACAACCTGGCGTCTGCCTTGGTCGAGTGCCTGTCTGGGCTGTCCGCCCAGGTTACCGTTCAGCGCGGTGAGGTCACGGTTGAAGTGCCCGCCCAGCATTACCTTGAAGCCATGCGGGTGTTGCGCGACAACCCGGCTTGTGCTTTTGACCAGCTCATCGACCTTTGTGGTGTCGACTACTCCGGTTACAAAGAAGGGGTCTGGGAAGGCGCCCGTTTTGCGGCCGTCTCCCACCTGTTGTCGGTGCGTTTGAACCAACGCGTCCGCGTGCGCGCTTTTTGCCCCGACGACGACATGCCCCTGTTGCCCACCGTCACCGGCTTGTGGGCATCGGCCAACTGGTACGAACGCGAAGCCTTCGACCTGTACGGCATCGTTTTTGAAGGCCACGAAGACCTGCGCCGCATCCTGACCGACTACGGTTTTATCGGCCACCCCTTCCGCAAAGACTTCCCCCTGTCGGGCCATGTCGAAATGCGCTACGACACCGAGCGCCGCCGCGTGGTTTACGAGCCGGTCAGCATAGAGCCGCGCGACATCACCCCCCGCATCGTTCGCGAAGACAACTACGGCGGCCTGCACTGAGGTTCCACACATGGCTGAGATCAAAAACTACACCCTGAACTTTGGGCCCCAACACCCGGCCGCCCACGGTGTGTTGCGCTTGGTGCTGGAGCTCGACGGCGAGGTGGTGCAACGCGCCGACCCCCACATCGGCTTGTTGCACCGCGCGACCGAAAAACTGGCCGAAAGCAAAACCTTCATCCAATCGCTGCCCTACATGGACCGCCTGGACTATGTGTCCATGATGTCCAACGAGCACGCGTATTGCCTGGCCATCGAAAAGCTCTTGGGCATCGAGGTGCCCATCCGCGCGCAGTACATCCGTGTGATGTTCTCCGAGATCACCCGCTTGCTCAACCACCTGATGTGGCTGGGTTCGCACGGCAACGACTGCGGCAGCTCCACCATCCTGATCTACGCCTTCCGCGAGCGCGAAGACCTGTTCGACATGTACGAAGCGGTGTCCGGTGCCCGCATGCACGCGGCCTATTTCCGCCCCGGTGGTGTGTACCGCGACCTGCCCGACACCATGCCGCAGTACCAGGCCAACAAGGTGCGCAACGCCCGTGCCATGGCCGAGCTGAACACCAACCGCCAGGGGTCTTTGCTCGATTTCATCGACGACTTCACCCAGCGTTTTCCCACCTACTTGGGTGAGTACCACACCCTGTTGACCGACAACCGGATCTGGAAACAGCGCACCGTGGGCATCGGCGTGGTGCCTGCCGAACGCGCCCTCAGCCTGGGCATGACCGGCCCCATGTTGCGCGGCTCTGGCATCGCCTGGGATTTGCGCAAAAAGCAGCCTTACGAGGTCTATGACCGCCTGGATTTCGACATCCCCGTGGGCAAAACCGGTGACACCTACGACCGCTACCTCGTCCGCATGGAAGAGATGAAGCAGTCCAACCGCATCATCAAGCAGTGCGTCGATTGGCTGCGCGCCAACCCCGGTCCGGTCATCACCGACAACCACAAGGTGGCCCCTCCGTCCCGGTCTTCCATGAAATCCAGCATGGAAGAGTTGATCCACCACTTCAAGCTGTTCACCGAAGGTTTCCACGTACCCGAGGGCGAGGCCTATGCCGCTGTGGAACACCCGAAAGGCGAGTTCGG
>JBEBBB010000088.1:0-2647 GCA_041158605.1 Pseudomonadota bacterium | reverse complement strand
ACCAGCTGTGGCGTTCGGCCCTGGGGCCCGCCTGGGGGTTGCGCCACGTGACAAAAACCACCGCCAAACAGAGACACACCACTGCTACAAGGCCCGGCAAGATACCCGCCACAAACAGTTTACCGATGCTGGTCTCGGTCATGATGCCGTAAATGACCAACACCGTGGAGGGGGGGATCATGATGCCCAGGGTGCCGCCAGCAGCCACCGACCCAGCCGCCAGGGCATCGTGGTAACCATGCTTGCGCATTTCTGGGAAGGCCACTTTGGTCATGGTGGCTGCGGTTGCAATCGATGACCCACAGATCGCACCAAAACCACCGGAGGCGATGATGCTGGCCATGGCCAAACCACCTGGTTTGTGGCCCACAAAGGCGTTGGCTGCGTTGTACAACTCGCGGGCCATGCCAGCCCGAGCGACAAAATTGCCCATCAATACAAACAGCGGTATCACCGACAGCACATACGCAAAGCCGGTTTCGAACACCACTTGGCCTGTGCTGGCAAAGGCCGCCGTCCAACCCCGCATCAAACCCAGACCGCCCATGCCCACCACCACCATGGTGATCGCCAACGGGACCCGCATGAAGGCCAGCACAAAAACGGCCACAAAACCCAAGGCGGCTTCGATCATGTGGGTGCCCCCGGTGTGTGGGTGTCGGGGGTAGGGGGGCAGAACACCAACACCAGGTGGACCAGTGCGGTGCTGACGAGCAAACATGCCATTAAATAAGCCACTGGTGCCATGGGCAGTTGCAAATGCACGGTGATGTCACCGTATTCTTGAAACCGGTCTCCTCGGTCCACCATGAGTTTGGCCAAAAAACCAAACATGGCGGCACACAGCAGGTGCACCAGGCGGTGTTGCAGCCACTTCACCACACGGGGCAAAACGCCGTCCAATGTGTCAAACACCACATGTTCCGAGCGCCAAGACACCAAGGGCAGGGCACCAAAAATCACGACCACCATCAGGATCTCGGTGATCTCCAATGCGCCAGGGATCGAATGGTCCAGAAATTTCCGACCGTTCACGTCCAGAAGCGTCAACCACATGATGGCAAACAGGGCCGCAGAGGCCATCAGGCCGCAGGTCCAGTTCAGCAAGCGCTCAAACAGTTTGTACATAAACACGGGATAAAAAAAGCCAGCGCACACCGGTTTTCGGTGGCGCTGGACGGGGTTCGAGACCAGGGCTGAAAAGCCTTATTTCACTTTGGCAATTTCCGCGCGGAATTCAGCCAACACCTTTTTCGGGTCTTTTAAACCTTTGACCATGGCCGATGCGGCCCATTTGGTTTCCAGGTAATCCTGTTTGTCGGCCACCGCTTTGACAAAGGCCTTGTCAGCCATCACGCGGGACACACCCTGTGCCTTCTGCACTTCGCGGCTGGCCGCATCCACCTTGTCCCAGCCCTCGCCGAACATGCGAGCCGCGTGTTCACCAGAAATTTTGTCGACGGCCGCTTTGTGTTCGGCACTCAGGCTGTTGTACTTGGCCTGGTTCATCATGAACACAAAGCTGGTGTTGTACAAGCCGCCTGGGAAGGTGGTGGCGTGTTTCACCATGCTGAGCTTGAACGACGCAATGGATTCATCGGGGAAAAAGGTGCCATCCATCACGCCAGTGGACAACAGTTCAAAGGACTCGGGTGCGGGCTTGAGCGTGGTGTTCCAGGCCATGGCTTTGGACAACTCGTTGATGTTCCCGCCACCAATGCGGAACTTCAAAGACGAGGCGTCAGCCGCGTTGAGCACCGGTTTTTTGCTGTTGAAAATGATGCCGGGCCCGTGGGTAAACACCGCCAGCGTCTTGACGCCCCGGTGCTCACCCAGGGGCGCAAAATACTTGCTGTAGATGCGCTGGTACGCCACCGAGGTGGCCGTGGCGCTGTCGCCCAAGAAGGGGAATTCGGCCACTTGCGTATTGATAAAACGACCGGGGGTGTAGCCGTCCACGGTGTAAGACACATCGGCCAGACCGTCGCGCACGGCGTCAAACGTGCCAGGAGCGGCTACCACCGATTTGGGCAAGATGTTGCACTTGACCCCACCCTTGGTTTCTTTTTCCAGTTGGTCACACCAGTTTTTTTGCACCGTGCTCAAGGTGTGGCTAGGTGGCAGCCAACTGGAGACCGTCAAAGTGGTTTGGGCCCAGGTGGTGCCGCTGGCCAGGGCCACGGTCAGTGCGGCCAATGGAAGGTCAAATTTCATGGATAGGTCTCCGGAAAAGGGCGTGTGGGGCTTTGTGGTGTTCGTTACCGAACATAAACAAAACCGACGCTAGGACTATAGGCCAAAGACCTGTCCGCTTCTCTACTGATTTACCCGGGTTAACCGACCGATGGGTTGGTTAATGCCACCGTGGTTGGGTGGCAGAGGTGGGGTAGCCAGAACCGCAACCACCGGTCTATAATCAAAAAAGAACGATCGTTCGTTTTATTTAGAATGCCTAAAATGCCGCAATAATTGACGTTTACGTAAACGTCATATCGGCGCAGCATTGGGTCAACTCAGGAGCAACACAACATGAAAGTACTGGTCGCGGTCAAACGCGTGGTGGACTACAACGTGAAGGTTCGTGTCAAGGGCGATGGAACGGGTGTGGACCTGGCCAACGTGAAGATGAGCATGAACCCGTTTGACG
>JBEBBB010000087.1:0-9189 GCA_041158605.1 Pseudomonadota bacterium | reverse complement strand
CACCGTGCCTTCATCAGGCCGGGTCTTGCCAGTGATGATGTCCATCATGGTGGTTTTACCCGCGCCGTTGGGACCGATGATGCAACGCAACTCACCCGGCGCGATGTCCAGCGACAACTTGTTGATGGCCTTGAAACCATCAAAACTCACGCTCACGTCTTCAAGGTACAGGATGCGGCCGTGGGACACGTCCACCTGCCCCGCCACCAAGGGCCGGGCAAAAGAGGAACTGCGCCCACCCGACTCGGTTTTGCCGGTCACGGCCACCTGGGCGGCGCGCTCCCGGAGGCGCGCACCCGCTTCCATCAGATCGGGGGTCATGCCTGGTCTCCTTTTTTCAGGCGAAGTTGGCGCACCAGCCCCACCACCCCGTTGGGCATGAACAAGGTCACCACGATAAACAGGCCTCCAAGGCAATACAGCCAAAACTCCGGAAACGCCACGGTCAACACGCTTTTGGCGCCGTTCACCAAAAAGGCCCCCACCACCGGCCCGATCAAAGTGGCCCGCCCACCCACCGCGGCCCACACGGCGATCTCGATGCCGTTGGCTGGGCTCATTTCACCGGGGTTGATGATGCCAACCTGGGGCACGTACAGTGCACCGGCCACCCCACACATCACCGCCGACACGGTCCAGATGGTGAGCTTGTAGGGCAACGGGTTGTAACCACAAAACATGACCCGGCTTTCGGCGTCGCGGATGGCCAGCAACACCCGGCCAAACTTGGAGCGCACCAACCACCGCGCCCCCAGGTAGGCGGCCAACAACACCACGCCGGTGGTCACAAACAGGGTCATGCGCATGCCCTGGGTGGCGATGGGCAGGTCGAGGATGCGTTTGAAATCGGTGAAACCGTTGTTGCCGCCAAAACCGGTTTCGTTGCGGAAGAACAGCAACATGGCGGCAAAGGTCAAGGCCTGGGTGATGATCGAAAAATACACCCCTTTGATGCGCGAACGGAAAGCGAAGTAGCCGAACACCAACGCCACAAACCCCGGCACCAACACCACCAATAACAAGGTGGCCACAAAACTGTCGCTCAGCGCCCAATGCCAAGGAAGTTCTTTCCAATCCAAAAACACCATGAAATCGGGCAACTCGCTTTTGTAGTTGCCATCGGTGCCGATCTGGCGCATGAGGTACATGCCCATGACATAGCCACCCAGCGCAAAAAACAGGCCGTGCCCCAGGCTCAAGATGCCGGTGTAACCCCAGATCAAATCCATGGCCAGGGCGCAAATGGCATAACACATGATCTTGCCCAACAGGCCGACCATGTAGTCGCTCAGGTGGAAAGGGCTGCCTTCGGGCACCCAGAGGTTGAGCACCGGGGCCACGGCGCACACCACCAACAAGGCGGTCAGCACGCCACCCCAGGCGGTGCGGGTCAAAAGCGGCCCCGGGGTGGGCAAAGCGGGAGTCGGGAGGGTCTGGGCGTTTGGCATGTGCGTGTCCATGGCCTCAGGCTTGGCGGCCTTTGAGGGCAAAAATACCTTGTGGGCGCTTCTGGATAAAAACAATGATGAACACCAGCACGGCGATCTTGGCCAACACCGCACCAGCCCAGCCCTCCAGGAACTTGTTCAGCAGGCCCAGGCCCAAGGCGGCGTACACGGTGCCCGCCAACTGGCCGACCCCGCCCAACACCACCACCATAAAAGAGTCCACGATGTAGTTCTGGCCCAAGTCGGGGCCCACGTTGCCCACCTGGCTCAGGGCAGCACCCGCCAAACCGGCGATGCCCGACCCCAGGGCAAAGGCGTAGGTGTCGATGCGGGCGGTGTTTACCCCCATGCAAGCGGCGATGGGGCGGTTTTGGGTCACACCCCGCACAAACAGGCCGAGGCGGGTTTTGCCGATCAACAAGGCCACCGCCAGCAATACAGCGCCAGCGAAGGCCACGATCACGATGCGGTTCCAGGGCAAGGTAAGATTGCCCAACAGGGTCACACCGCCGCTCATCCACACGGGGTTTTCCACCCCAACGTTTTGCGCGCCAAACAGGCTGCGCACCCCCTGCATCAGCACCAGGCTGATGCCCCAGGTCGCCAACAGGGTTTCCAGCGGGCGGCCATACAAAAAGCGGATCACACTGCGCTCCATCGCAGCACCCACCAGGGCCGACGCCCCAAACGCCACGGGCAGCGCAGCCAAGAGGTACCAGTCGAACCACCCCGGCAGGTATTGGCGAAACGCCACCTGCACCAGGTAGGTGGCGTAGGCCCCGATCATGATGAGCTCGCCATGGGCCATGTTGATCACGCCCATCAAGCCATAGGTGATGGCCAAACCCAAGGCGGCCAACAGCAGGATGGACCCCAGGCTGGCACCGGTGAACAACTGCCCCAGCACCGCCGAGGTCGCTAGCGACCGGTCTATGGACGCCAGGGACAGGCGGATGGCCGCCTGCACACCTGGGTCGGTTTCCTCGCCCAGCCGCTGGGTGAGCAGGGCTTTGACCACGGTTTGTTTGGCCCCGGCCAGTTTGTCGGCAGCGGCCTTGCGCTGCACCGGATCCTCGCTGCTGAGCATCAACGCGGCCTGGGCCAGCAGCAACCGCTCGCGCACGGCAGGCGCCCATTTGTCGACCCATTCGGTGGACAAAGCGCGGTCCACCAGCGGCAATTGGGCAGGGTCTGGTTCGTCAAAGGCGGCGCGTTGCAAGGTCTCGGCAGCCTCCGCTTGGCGGGTGGCATCCCCCGTGAACAATTCCATTCCCGCCAAAGCGCTGTCCAACGCGCCCCGCATGCGGTTGTTCACCACCACCTCTTCGGCCTGGTCGGTCAGGGCCACCTTCTGGCCGGTCACCGCGTCGGCGGCCTCTTCACCGGAGACGATCAACACCCGGCCGGCCTGCAACTGCACCGCCTCGTCGGACAAGGCCCTTATCAGGGCGTGCCCTTGAGGGTCGTCGCTGGCCGCGAGTTTGAGCAAAGTGGCGATGCGGTCGCTCACCTCACCATCGGCCAACTGAAGCGCTTCATCGGTGGTCAAGGCGCGCGCCGTACCGGGCGCCCACAAGGCCCCCAGCAGCAGGCCCACACACAGCGCCCAGCGCGACCAAGCCGATTTCAACGGAGACAGTTGCATGTCTAACTTTCCATGGATGCAAACAAGGCCTGCGCGGGCCACACACCCGCACAGGCCATGGGAGCTACGCCTTATTTCTTCTCAGGCACGTTTTTCTTGCCTGCGTTTTCAGCGATGTAGTCGCTCCATGGATCGGCGACCACCGGACCTTTGGTTTTCCACACCACCTTGAACTGGCCGTCGGCTTTCACCTCGCCAATAAACACGGGCTTGTGCAGGTGGTGGTTTTCCTTGTCCATGGTGCTGGTGAAACCACCAGGTGCCTTGAAGGTCTGGCCAGCCATGGCGGCGATCACTTTGTCGGTGTCGGTGGATTTGGCTTTGGCCACGGCCTGGGCCCACATATTGATGCCGATGTAGGTGGCTTCCATCGGGTCGTTGGTCAGCGGCTTGTCTTTGTGACCTGCGATGTTTTTGGACTTGGCGTAGGCAGCCCACTTTTTGGTGAACTCGGTGTTGGCAGGGCTCTTCACGCTCATGAAGTAGTTCCAAGCGGCGAGGTGGCCCACCAGGGGTTTGGTGTCCACACCACGCAGCTCTTCTTCACCCACCGAGAACGCCACCACCGGCACATCTTTGGCTTTCAAACCTGCGTTGCCCAGCTCTTTGTAGAACGGCACGTTGGAGTCGCCGTTGATGGTGGACACCACAGCGGTCTTTTTGCCTTCAGAAGCGAACTTCTTGATCTTGGCGATGATGGTTTGGTAGTCCGAATGGCCGAAGGGGGTGTACTCCTCCATGATGTCTTCGTCCTTCACGCCTTTGGCTTTCAGGAAGGCGCGCAGGATTTTGTTGGTGGTACGCGGGTACACGTAGTCGGTGCCCAACAGCACAAAACGCTTGGCGCTGCCACCGTCTTTGCTCATCAGGTATTCCACCGCAGGAATCGCTTGCTGGTTGGGCGCGGCGCCGGTGTAGAACACGTTTTTGGACAGTTCTTCACCCTCGTACTGCACGGGGTAGAACAAGAGGCTGTTCTTTTCTTCGAACACCGGCAACACCGACTTGCGGCTCACCGAGGTCCAGCAACCGAACACGGCGGCCACCTTGTCTTGGTCGATCAGCTGTTTGGCCTTTTCGGCAAACAGGGGCCAGTTGGACGCAGGGTCGACCACCACGGGCTCCAATTTTTTACCCAACACACCGCCCTTGGCGTTGATCTCGTCAATGGCCATCAAGGCCACGTCTTTGAGCACGGTTTCTGAAATGGCCATGGTGCCAGACAGGCTGTGCAGCACACCCACCTTGATGGTGTCGGCGGCGAAGGCGGGCAAGGCCACCAGGGTGCTCAGGGCAGCAGCGGCCGAGAGGGCCTTCAGGGTAAAACGGCGTTGCATCATTTGGGAGACTCCAGTAAGCAGACGGGTTGTGGAAGCGGGTTCTGGCCGCTGCTGCTGCCTGGCTGGCAACCACCGCAACGGACAAGGTCCATGCTAGGGATTACCCCGATTCGGGTCTGTACGCCACATGGCGTACACCGTCTGCTTCCCGCAACACCCAGCGCTTTCAGATGTAACACTTCACGAAAAGAAACACACAGAAGTCATTGATTCAACGCATAATCCGCCCCATATTGATTAGAAATTCAGCAACAGGGGGTTCGGTTCTTTTCACCATGCACATCCCGCAGCCATGACCATCAGGTCCCTTTATCTGGACAAGAGGCTTGCTGGGCTGTCCTCGATCATCGAGCACAGCCTGCACGCACTCTCGGCCTTTGCGCTGCCGGTGTTGGTGGGCCTGTTTTCGCTTTTGGCGTTGTGGCTGTGGCCCAGCCAATTTGGCAGCGAACCGGCTACAGGGCTGGTGTTCCGCCACGCATCACCTGCCCCTACAGAGATCTGGTCCCCTGCCGAAGCCCGGCAAGCTCTGCAGAATGCACCCTCGGCGCAGCAATGGGACTCTCAGCGCTCAGAAGCGCCCGTATGGTTCCAGATTCAGGTGCCGCCCGCTTCAGAAAGACAGCAGGCCCGCACGCTGGACTTCCCTTCTCGGCACGCCGTTGAGATGACTTGTTGGGACGGCAACACCCTGACCACTTTGGGACATGGTTCGCGGTCCACGAGTTACGGGTCGATGGACAGCTCCCGTGCGGGTTATTCATTGCGATTGCCAGCTGTTGGTGCTGGCGAAACCCTGGCCTTGGTGTGCCGCGGCCAGTTTCTAGGCCCGGCCCGTTTCACCACCCAGGTATGGAACACCGACGACCTGGCCCTCAAAACCCAAGAGTTCTACCGCAATTCAGGCCTGCTGGACGGGGGCTTGTTGGTGCTCGCGGTGTTTATATTGATAGCCGGTCTGACCAACCGCGACAGCCACTACCTGTTGTTTGCGGCTTGGCTGGTCGTCAACCTGCGGATGGCCGCTTTGTCCTCCGGCTGGGACCACCAATGGCTGGGGATGGTCATTCCATTTGAATGGCTAGTGCACCTTCGACCTTTGACGCTGGCGCTGTATTACGTGGTCACAGTGGCGCTGTTCAAGAGCCTGTTTGGCCCCACCCTCGAACAGATAGGCAAGACCACCTTGCTGAACTGGGTCCACGCGGCGGGTGTGCCACTGCTGGTACTCTCTTTGGTACTGCCTTACGGCACGTTCCTGCCACTGATTTGGGTGGCCACCGGCCTGGGTGTGTTGTTGTCCATCTACCTGCTCACCCACATCCTCCTCGAAACCCGCTCCCGTGTGGCCCTGTGGTACGCGGCCTCCATCAGTGTGGCGCTGTTGGCCAGCACCTACGAAATTTTGGCCGCTGCGGGTGGCTTAAAGGCCTTGATCGGCACGCTGAACAACGTCACGGCAGCCCTGGTCTCCAGCCTGCTGGCATCCATGGCCATAGCCGAACGCATGCGGCAAGATCAGGAACAAAAGCTCGCATTACAAGCCGAGTTACAACACGCCTACGAGGTCATTCCCATCGGGTTGTTCACCTTGGATCTGCGCGGGCGTTTTATGAGTGCCAACCCAGCCATGACCGACTTGCTGGGCGAACTCGAAGACAACCGCAGCAGCTGGCGCCAACACTTTGGTAACCAGGCCTGGCTGGCCTTGTTCGACAAACTGCAGTCGGGCCAGGCGGTGGAAATGGAAATTGGCACCACCGATGCAGATGGCAAAGCCAAAGCCGACGGCAAGCGGTTTTGGGTCAAAGCCGCCCTGGCCGGGGAAAAAATCGAAGGCAGTTTGCAAGACATCACAGACAAAGCCAAAGCCACCGATCACCTGCACTTTTTGGCCAACCACGACCCGCTGACCAAGGTTCTGAACCGACGGGGTATCGAGTCGGCACTGCAATCTGGCCTCAACCACCTGGCCAGGGGCAAACCACTGGCCATCGCTTACCTGGATCTGGACCGCTTCAAACTGATCAACGACCTCTACGGTCATAGCGCCGGTGACGAGGTCTTGCAGCAGGTGTGCAAACGGGTACAAGAGCCGCTGGGCATGCAGATGCATGTGGGCCGTGTGGGTGGTGATGAGTTTTTGCTGGTGCTGACCAACACCCCCTTGGCAACAGCCGAAACCATCTGCCGCGACATCGTGAACAACCTGGGCAACACACCCTATTTGGTCGGAGAGCGGGCCTTCCAGGTGCGGGGCTCGATAGGTTTGATTGAGGTGACCCAAGGCACTTCCGCCAAAGACGCGGTCTCTACCGCCGACCGGGCCTGCCGCGAAGCCAAAAAAGGCCAACACGCGGGGTTGGTGGTCTATGACAAAGACTCCCGGGTGTTCCGCGAACACGAGGCCGAGATGCAACTGGTGGAGCGTTTGGCTTCCAACCAGTCTATTGAAGGGCTGTTCATTGAAATGCAGCCCATCATGTCGCTGCGGGCGCCCTACCAGTCGCTGAACTTTGAGGTGCTGCTGCGCATGCACGACGAGAACGGCAACCGTGTGCCCACCGACCGCCTCATCCACGCGGGTGAAAACGCAGGGCGCATGGACGTGATCGACCGCTGGGTGTTGTCCACCACCCTGGACTGGTTGAGACAACACGCTGCCGACCTGGGGCACAACCAGTTTGTCTGCATGAACCTGAGCGGCGCTTCGCTGAACGACGAAAACTTCATGGAAGACGTGTTCACCATGCTAGACCGCAACCGCGAAATCGCCAGCAAGTTGTGCCTAGAGATCACCGAAAGTGTGGCCCTGCACGACCTGGGCAACACCCGCCGCTTCATCGACAAAACCCGCAGCTACGGGACCAAAGTGGCGCTTGACGATTTTGGCGCGGGTTACACCTCCTTCTCGTACCTGAAAGACCTGCCCGCCGACCTGCTCAAAATCGATGGGAGCTTCATTGTGAACATGAACCACCACCCGGCCAATGTCGCCATTGTGGAAGCCATTGTGAGCCTGGCGCAAAACCTGGGCATGAAAACGGTGGCCGAGTGGGCAGAGGATTTTGAAACGGTCGAAACCCTGGCCGAGATCGGCGTGGACTACGTGCAAGGGTTTGTGGTGGCTCGCCCACAAAACCCTGCGGACATGCTCAACGCCTCGTCCTCAGCGTCTTTCATCAAAGACGAGGCGCTGGGCCGCTACATCAGCACACTGGCCCCAGAGGACAGCGAATTGGCCAACGTTGACCTGGTGCTGGGTCAGGACTTTTTGCGCGCTGCCTGACCAACAACCGCGCTCCCCTACCCCCCATGCAAAAGGCCCCTATGCGGGGCCTTTTGTGTTGGACTCGACATTATCTAGCTGACGCACCCGAAGTGAGAAAAAGTCATTTTTAATCAACAACTTAAACGAAAATCACCATGACAGGAGGGATGCACGCTTCCAGCCCGGTCGGATGATGAAAAACCGCGACTCAGCCATACGGCGGGTCGCCGTTGTCGTTTCGGATGGGGGTGTTGGGTGGTGCGGACGCCGGGACTCGAACCCGGGTCTGTCGCTAATAAGGCAACCGCTCTAACCCTTGAGCTACGCCCGCTTGAGGGGCGCAGACAGCCCCGCTCACGTCGTGAAGCCCTGAGGTATCGATTTGAGGCTGTGGGGCGTATGTACAGTGACGTCTGTGACTAAGAGTGCTCGCTGTTTTGTCTCGTCTGGCTCAACAAGCTTAGACCGACTACTGCCAGTGCAAGCCCACCTAGGTAAATCGTGCCCGACGCGGGGGTGAGCGCACCCGGCGCCGACAGCGCCACGGTGCCGGCTGCCAGGCTCGCGATACCCATGTAAAGCGGTACATGGCCGTAGGCCCAGAGCCGCAGGCGCCGGCCACCTACTGCGTCGGCGATGTGACGCTCGCCTTGGCCTCTGACGCGGTGGAAGTACAGCAGCCACAACCCAAAGTTCAGCGCCGCACCGACCAGCGCCGCCACCGCCGAGGACAGGTGCAGGTTCTCGCCGTGGTCCAGCGCGTGCACCACCGCGGCCATGCCCTCGCCGAGGAGGATGATGGTGAACAGTCCGAAGCGCTCGGGCAGGTGCTCAGGGTGCGGCGGCACCGACGCGGTGTGCCGAGCCACCAGCCAGGGGGAGGCGAGGTCCAGCCCCAGCGCCAGGCTCCACGTCGCCCAACGCAGCGGCTCGGCCAAGGCACCCGCCAGCCACAGTATCGCCTGCAGCGAGTAGAGCATGGCGTACACGCGGATCAGCCCCGCGGCGCCGCGCCAGTGCCGCTCGCCCGCATAGGTCAACGCCAGCAGCACCTTGAAGGCTGCGATGCCGCCCCCGAACGCCCAGGCGCGATCACCCAGCGGGTCCGACACGCCGTAGCCGATCAGCGCCACCGCCACGATCTGCAGGAAGCCCATGCCACGCCGACGGTTACTGTCGTCGTCGAAGCGCGTGGCGTGGAAGGTGTGGCCCAGCCAGCACCACCACATTGCAAGGAAGGCCAGCGCGAACACCAGCCCCCCGGCCAGGTCGTAGTGGTGCGCGTAGGTGCCCGAGAGCTGCGCTACTGCGACCACGAACACTAGGTCGAAGAACAGTTCGAACCAGGTCGCCTTGCGACCGTCGGCATGTCGGGGCAGATCGTCGCGGTGGGTCATCTGTTGCCCCTCAGCCACGGCGCAGCAACCCGAAGGCAAAACGCCGGCCCATGCCCTGGCGGAATGCCAGGTGGATCCAGGTCATGGC
>JBEBBB010000086.1:0-9532 GCA_041158605.1 Pseudomonadota bacterium | reverse complement strand
ATGCTAGGCTGGTTGGTGTCGGTTTTGTCTGTCAAGGGCGCGCTGTTTTTGAGAATGGCCAGCACATGACCGCGCTCCAAACCGTCTTTGGTGCCCCGGTTGATGATCACCACCTGGTTTTGGCCAGCGTTTTGGACCGCGCTGCCCGAGATGGACACGATACGGCCGCTTTGGGCAGATTGGGGGGCGCGGGGAATGTACACCGGGACACCGCGCTCGGGTTCGGTCACCAACCGATCGCCCACGCGAATTTCCTCGCGTGCCGAGGTGATGTCCAATGTGGCGGGCACCACTTCTACCTGCCGTTTGCCCGCAGAGTCTGACCGTTCCACCAAGGTTTCACCCCGCAAGAGGGTGGCCTTGCCTATGAGTTCGGCCTCGTACCCCAGGGTGCTGCCGGTTTCTGGGTCTTTCACGGGTGTGGCGTTGCGAAACACACGGTAGGTGTTGGGCGTTTGTGCGGCTACCACCAAGGGTTGGCCCTTTAACGCATCGGCCGGACCGCTTTGCCCGCGGGCATAAGCGCGATCCCCTTGGCTGAGCAACACCCGGGATTCGGTGGTAGCCACCAAACGGGGGGCTGCGGTCAACTGGTTGTCCGTCATCACCAGCGACTCGGTGAGAAAGGGTTCGATGGTTCGCAGGGGAATGGGCGGAATGGCCGCTTCCGCCAAACTTTCTGCCCGCACTTGGGGGGACCACTTGACCGTGGGCGGGCTGTCTGTGCCGGCTTGCAACCCCAAGGTGGCACGGCCATCTTTTTGGGTCAAGACCAACACCTGTCCGGGGTAAATCCGGTGGGGGTTTTGGATCTGAGCCATGTTCATGCCCCACAACTCTGGCCAGCGCCACGGTTGTTTCAGGAACAGTGCAGAGATCGCCCACAAGGTGTCTCCGGCTTTGACGGTATGCCTGTCTGGCGCACCAGGCGCCAAATCTGCCAACGCTACACCGGCCGATGCGGTTTGTTGGGCCGCTTGCCGCTGCCCCGGTGTCACCGACTGGGTTTGAGACCACGCCCCGCCACTGGCCACGGTGGCGGCACAAAACAACGCGGCCCACAACCCCAGCCTCAGTCCAGAGGGCTGGCTTGTGTTTGTGGTGGTGCGTGTGCTGGCAAAGAGGGTCTTCATACACATCCTGTTGGCCTATGGTGACGGCCTTGTGGTCAACTGGGCGCTGCTTGGCGACTCCCCGTTGCACCGGTCGGTTGAGCGGGCCTTTGGATTTTGCGTCTTGGCCCCATTTATGGCAATGATAAAGCCTGTGGCCCGCCCTGGCTGGACTGAAAAGTGGCGAAAATAACGACATTTGCAGGCCCTGGGTGTGTGATCCAGGCTGGCCATTTCCCTGACATCAACATGCAAGACCCCCAACAGCTGCCCATATTGCGTTACCCCGATCCCCGCCTCCACACGGTGGCCAAGGCCGTTGTCTCGGTTGATGACCGCATCAAAACCTTGATACCCCAGATGTTGGCCACCATGTACGGCGCCAATGGTATCGGCTTGGCCGCCACCCAAGTGGACGTGCACGAGCAGCTGATCGTGATCGACGTCAGCGAAACCCGCGACCAACCCTTGGTGTTGATCAACCCGGTGTTGGAGTGGGCCAGTGCCCAGACCCGCAAAGGGGAGGAGGGGTGCTTGTCGGTGCCTGGTATTTACGATGGTGTGGACCGTGCCGAGGCGGTTCGTGTCAGGGCCTTGGATGCCGATGGGGTCAGCCGCGTGATTGAGGCTGATGGTATGTTGGCGGTGTGTATCCAGCACGAGATGGACCATTTGATGGGCAAGGTTTTTGTGGAATACCTGTCCCCTTTAAAACGCAACCGGATCAAGACCCGCTTGGTTAAAGCCGAGCGTGAGGCCCGCCGGTGAGGGTGGTGTTTGCGGGGACCCCGGTTTTTGCCGCACAGGCTTTGGACCGGTTGGTCGAAGCCGGTTTTGACGTCCCATTGGTGTTGACACAACCCGACCGCCCTGCGGGTCGGGGTATGAAGCTACAGCCTTCTGCCGTGAAACAAGCCGCGTTGTTGCGGGGCATACCGGTGTTGCAACCGCTCTCGTTGCGTTTGGATGGACGCCATGCGGATGACGCACAGGCGGCCCGGGACGCACTGTTGGCGTGTGCCCCCGATGTGATGGTGGTTGCGGCTTATGGCTTGATTCTGCCGGCTTGGACCTTGGTTTTGCCCCGCTGGGGGTGTTTGAACATCCACGCCAGTTTGTTGCCCCGGTGGCGCGGCGCAGCCCCCATACACCGAGCGATCGAGGCCGGTGACCCCGAAACCGGTATCTCCATCATGCAAATGGACGAGGGTTTGGACACCGGGGCGGTTCTGTTGTCGCGGTCTGTGCCTATCGGTTCGGAAGACACCACCCCCGTGTTGCACGACAGGTTGGCTGCACTTGGTGCCGATTTGGTGGTCAACGTGGTCCAACAGTTGCCCACTGGAGTGTTGAGGCCTGTCCCGCAACCCTCTGCTGGGGTGACTTACGCACACAAATTGGACAAAGCGGAGGCCTGGATCGATTGGTCTTTGCCTGCCGATCTGATCGCCCGGCGGGTCCGTGCGTTTGTGCCATCCCCTGGCACCCAAACCATGTGGGCGGGTGTGCTGCTGAAGGTGTGTGGTGCACAGGTGGCCCCCGAGGTGGGCCTGGCACCAGCCCCTGTGGGTGTGGTGGTGCGGGTTGATGAGGCAGGGATCTGGGTGCAAACCGGACGGGGTTGTTTGTGCGTAACCGAGCTGCAGCGGGCCGGCGGTCGGCGTATGCCGGTTGGGGCCTTTTTACAAGGTCAACCCGTGACGGTTGGGTCTTTGTTTGGCGGCATGCACCCATAGGTTGGCACCGTGTTTCTGAAAGCGATCTACCGCCAACAACCCGAGTTCACCGAGGGCTTGAAAGACCAAGCCGCAGTGGCTACCGGTACCGCCGCATGGGGGTTGATGACGGGGGTTGCCATGGTCAACGCAGGGCTCTCGCCTTTTGAAGCCCTGTTGATGACGTTTGTGGTTTACGCAGGCAGCGCCCAGTTGACGGCTGTGCCGCTGCTGACCAGCGGCGCACCACCTTGGGTGGTGCTTGCGGCCGCCTTTTGTGTGAACCTGCGTTTTGTGGTGTTTTCGGTGCACATGCGGCCTTATGTGATGCACCTGCCCCGTTGGGAGCGCATGGTGACCGGTTATTTAACCGGCGACATGAGTTATGCCTTTTTTGCCAAACGCTACCACCACCCAGGGCACGACAGCGCTGAGCTGGACAAACAACAGGCTTATTTGGCAGGAAACTGTGCCATCAATTACCTGGTATGGATGTCAGCCAGTTTGCTGGGTGTGCTCATGGCGAACGCGATCCCTATGGCATGGGGTTTGGGTTTTGCGGGTATTTTGGCGTTGTTGGGGGTGGCGGCTTCATTGGGCACATCCCGTTTGCGGGTGCTGTCTGCTGGTGTAGCGGGTGCTGCGGCCGTGGTGGCATGGGCGCTGCCGCTCAAGCTCAATATCGTGGTGGCGATCGCGGCCGCAGTGGCGGTATGTCTCGTGGCTGAAGCGGTGGGGCCTGGGTGGTTGCGCGGTCAGCCGGTCAAGCGGGGTACACGCCGTGTTTGAGACCGATATCGCCACGGTGCTCACCATCCTTGGGCTCGGTGTGGTCACCTTGCTCACCAGGGGGTTCTTTTTCATGTCTGACCGTTCTTGGCAGCTGCCGGCTTGGGCTGAGCGCGGTTTGCAATACGCACCCATTGCGGCGTTGGCGGCGGTGGTGGTGCCTGAGGTGGTGACCCACCAAGGCACCCTGGTGTCGACCTGGCAAGACGCGCGTTTGTTTGGTGCAGCGGCCGGTTTGGCTTGGCACACCTGGCGCGGTGGTGTGCTGGGGACTATCGTTACGGGGATGGTGGTGTACCTGCCTCTGCGCCTGGGGTGGGGGTGGTGAGGGTCCAGCGCCTGAGAGCGGCCTCGAGTTGGCTGCGTTGGACAGGTTTGGACAAAAATTCGTTGACGCCAGCGGCGTAAGCCTTGGCTTCCGCTTCGTTCATCACATCGGCGGTGAGGGCCACGATCGGAACCCGCGCACGGGGATGCGGCAAGGCGCGGATGTGTTGCGTACTGGTTAGCCCATCCATTTCAGGCATGTGGATGTCCATCAGAACAATATCAAAGTCGTGCTGCCGGGCCTGTTCCAGGGCTTGCACACCATCGTGAGCAAACGTGACCCGGTGCCCCAGCTTTTCAAGCAGCAGGCCCATGAATTTCCGGTTCACGGGGTGGTCTTCTGCCACCAAAACCGACAGGGATCGGTTGGCGGTGGCGCTTTCCAATGGGGTCTCCACAAGGGCTGCAGATTCGCCTGACACCGGCGCTGGCGCGGGGGGGGTGGGCAGGTGGAACGTGAAGGTGGATCCTTGCCCCCAAACGCTTTGGGCCGTGAGATCGCCCCCCATCATGCGGGCCAGCGACCTGGAGATTTCCAGCCCCAGCCCCGTGCCACCAAACCGCCGTGTGATGGCGCCATCCACCTGGTGAAACCGCTGAAACAGCTGGCCCAGGGTGCCTGCATCCATGCCTATGCCTGTGTCGCGGATCTCAAAAGTCCAGTCCACCTCGGTGGCTTTGGATACCCCGCGGGCGATCAAATGCACCTCGCCCTTTTCGGTGAATTTGATGGCGTTGCTCAACAAGTTGAACAAAACCTGCTTCACCCGGGTGGGGTCCAAACGCACCCAAACAGGGGTGTTTTCCAGTCCCTCGGTTTTGAGCACCAGGCCCTTGCGCTCTGCTTGGCCGCGCATCAATGTGACGACGTCGGCCAAAAGCCGTTGCATGTCGGTGGCTTCAGTGTCAATTTTGAGTCCGCCGGCGTCCAACGCAGACATGTCCAAAATGTCGTTCAACAGCGTGAGCAGGTGTTGCGCCGAGTCTTTCGCGGTTTGGATGTGATCGCGCTGTTGGGGTGTGAGGGGGCTGTCCTCCAGCATGCCCATCATGCCCAACATGCCATTAAACGGCGTGCGCAGCTCATGGCTCATATTGGCCAGGAACTGGCTTTTGCCCCGGTTGGCGCTTTCCGCGGCGGTTTTGGCTGCCTCCAACTCCCGGTTGAGTTGTTCCAGGGCTACCCGTTCTTGCACTTGCCGCTTTTGGCGCATCAACAGGGCGGTCACGGCGATGGCCAAACCCGCCATTTGGGCCACAATCAAACCCAGGATCAGTCGGCTTTGGCTGCGCACGGCATCCACCTGGTGTGCAATCAGGTCTGAAATGACGCTGTTGGCGGCGAATGACAGGGCCTGGATGTCTGGCCCCATCTCGTGCAACGCCTTGGCCAAGGCTGGCACGTCACCGCGTCTAGCCTCTGGGTCGGTCAGGATGGGGTCTGCTTTGCGGACCCACTGATCCAATGTCGGGAGAAACCCCACATACTCTGGCCGGGCATTGAGTTTGGCCGTGCTTGGGTTGTTGCGCAACAGTTCGGCTCGGCTGAGGAAGATCTCGTACCGAAGCACCACGTTGTCCCAGTCGGCCTGCTGGCCTGCCAGCAAGGCTTGGTCAATTTCACTGCGCAAACGCAAAAATTCACGTTCAAATTGGAACGTCATGGCAGTGACCGAGTCGGTCTGAAGCCTGGCTGTGGCTTCAATCGACTGGGCTTGCCGCAAGAACACAACACCGATGGCCGCTAGCCCAATGGCGAGCGCAGCCGTGGACAACGCCAGCCACCACAAAAAGCGGCGGCTGCCCTGGCGGGTCGGCATTTGTGTTTACTCGATGTCGATGGCCTTGAGTTGCCAAATCGACCGCTCGTAGTAGGTGGCGGCTTGCAGTTCCTTCGCACTGTCAAAGGGGTACACAATAAACAGGGGGCCTTTGGTGCGCACGGGTATGGCTTTGCCGTCCATTTTGAGTGCGACCACCACCCCAAACTTGCGGGCGTCTTCAGCAGGGATGCTGATTTTGTAGTCGTTCAGTGCGATGGCTTTGATCGCGGTGCCTTTGGCCTGCACCGCATCCAAGAGGTCGCGGAGCAAAGGTCCTGAAAACTGAACAGGTTTGTTGTCCCAGGGGGTTTTGGTGGTGAAGGTGTTTTGGGGCAGCTTTTCCAACATGGCCATGTCAAACACAGCGGTGGTGCCTTTGTTGGTTTGACCCAGTTGCCCCCCTACCGTGAGCACCACTTTGTTTTTGGGGGCGTCCAAGGCCTGGGCTGTACCCCAACCCCACCCCACCAAAACCACGCACATCAAAACCAGTTTACGCATTAAATTTATCATTTTTGACCTCCATCGCAATTTTTACCAAATCACATAATAATACATAGTGGCATACGTTTCCAACTGATAAACCCGCAGTGGTCAGGGCTGTGGCGGTGGTGTTGCAGCCCGTTGGGCGAATTCAGCACGAAGGGCCCGTAACTTTTCCCTGGGGTCCTCCCGGGTGGTGGCCTGGTCCAGGGCCATTTCGGCGATAAATCGGCTGGGTTGACCAGGCACCAGTTCGCGCCCCTTTTTGCGGCGCTTGAGCCAACTCACCAACAGGGTGTGTTGGGCCCTGGTGATCCCCACGTACATCAAGCGCCGCTCCTCCTGGATACGCAGGGCCAAGCTGTCGGTGTCGATGTCATCATCGGGTTTGAAGGGCAACAAGCCCTCGTTCACGCCCACCAGCACCACATGGGGCCATTCCAACCCTTTGGCCGCGTGGAGTGTGGACAGTGTCACCACGTCTTGTTCTTGTTCGCGCTCGGCAATTGTTGTGATCAGCGCGATGGTTTGTGCGACCTCCATCAAGGAACGGGTTTCGGTTTCTGTGCTGACCCCCCCGCTGTCGTCAATGTGCCCGCCACACCGTTGAACGATCCAGTCACAAAAATCAATGACGTTGCCCCAGCGGGCCGCAGCCACTTTGTCGCTTTCCTCGTTGTCGATCAGGTGTTGTTCGTAACCAATGTCCTTGAGCCAGTTGTTCAGAAACTGGCGTGCCGCATCACCCCCATGGGTGTGTTTTGCTTGGTGCTCCAATTCGTTGAGGTAGCGCCCAAACTCGTGCAAGCCTGCTAACGCTCGGCTGTTCACCGCTGCGGGCAGGCTGTGCGAAAAAAGGGCCTCAAATAAGCTGAGTTTGTACTGGGTGGCGAAATTCCCCAGCTGTTGCAGGCTTTGGTGCCCTATGCCCCGTTTGGGGGTGGTGATGGCCCTTAAAAACGCAGGGTCGTCATCGTTGTTGACCATCAACCGCAACCAGGCACAAAGGTCTTTGATCTCAGCCCGGTCGAAAAAGCTGGTCCCCCCTGATACTTTGTAGGGTATTTGTGCCCGCCGCAGCGCGGTCTCTAAAGAGCGGGCCTGGTGGTTGGCCCGGTACAGCACAGCAAAGTCTTTGAAGGCTTTGAACCGGTGGCTGGCCCGCAGGCTCTGGATGCGCGCTACTGTGCGCTCGGCCTCGTGTTCTTCGCTGTCGGCCGCCGCCACCCGCACCGGCTCGCCTTCCCCCAGATCGCTCCAGAGGGTTTTGGGAAACAGTTTGGGATTGGGCCCGATGACGTGGTTGGCTGCCCGGAGAATGGCGCTGGTGGAGCGGTAGTTTTGTTCCAGTTTGACCACGCGCAGCTGCGGGTAATCTTGTGGTAGCCTTTTTAAGTTGTCCAGCGTGGCACCTCGCCAGCCGTAGATGCTTTGGTCGTCGTCGCCCACGGCCGTGAAACGGGCACGTTCCCCCACCAGCAGTTTGAGCAACTCGTACTGTGTGGCGTTGGTGTCTTGGTACTCGTCGACCAGCACGTGACCCAAACGCTGTTGCCACCGGACCAGTACCTCGGGGTGCTCGCGCAGCAGCCGCAGGGGCAGGGTGATCAGGTCGTCAAAGTCGACGCTTTGGTAAGCGGTCAGCCTTTCTTCGTATTTGGCCATGACCGCCGCAATAGCCCTGTCGTTGTCGCCCCGGGCTTGGGCCGAGGCATGTTCAGCGGTCAGGCCTGCACTTTTCCAGGCGCTGATGGCCCATTGCCATGACCTGGCGGTGGCGGTGTCGGTGGTGCCGCCGCAGTCTTTTAAGATCGACGTGATGTCGTCTGTGTCCAAGATGGAAAATTGGGCCTTAAGGCCCAACACATGGCCATCTTCACGCAACAAACGCACCCCCAGCGCGTGGAACGTGCAGATCAACACGTCTTTCGCGCCTTTGCCCACCAGTTGCCGCGCCCTTTCCCGCATCTCGGCGGCCGCTTTGTTGGTGAATGTGATGGCGGCGATGCGTTTCGGCTCTAGCCCGGCTTGTATGAGGCGTCCGATTTTGTGGGTGATCACCCGGGTTTTGCCGGACCCGGCACCGGCCAGCACCAGGCAAGGGCCAGACAAGTGGTTGACCGCATCCAATTGAGCCTGGTTCAACCCAGCGGTCATGGTTGATGGCCCACCGGCACCAACCACCGTTGCCAGGGTGCGACAATCCGCTCTGTGCTGAACATACTTTTGGTGACTTTCCCGTTTTTTGCGCTGGTGTTGGCTGGTTTTATGGCCGCCAGGCGGCGCATGTTGCCGCTGGAGGCCATACCGGGGCTCAACAGCTTTGTGCTCTATTTTGCCTTGCCGGCCATGTTGTTTCGGTTTGGTTCGACCACGCCGATCGCCAAATTGCTGGATGGCGCGGTATTTGGGGTTTACCTGCTGTGTGCGCTACTGATGGTGGGGTTTGCCCTGGCCATGACCAAAGGAGGGCGGATACGCTGGAACGATGCCGCATTTGGTGCCTTGGTCGCCGCTTTTCCCAACACCGGTTTTATGGGGGTTCCCTTGTTGGCGGCCTTGTTGGGGCCCCAGAGTGTGGGGACGGTCATTGTTTTGATCGTGGTGGATATGGTGGTCACCAGTTCCCTTTGCATCGCCTTGTCCCGTTTGGATCAGGGGGACGGTGGGGCTGCAGCGGCGGCTGGCAAAGCGCTCAAAGGTGTACTGACCAACCCCATGCCATGGGCTATTTTGTGGGGGGCGGTGGCTTCGGGGATGGGGTGGCAACTGTGGGGGCCCCTGGAGAAAACGGTCTGGTTGTTGGCTGACGCAGCCTCTCCGGTGGCTTTGTTCACGATAGGCGCGGTGTTGGCGCGGTCGCAGATGCAGGCAGATCGGCCCATGCCCTGGCGAGACTACGTTCCGGTTGCTGTCATGAAACTGCTGTTGCACCCTTTTCTGGTGTGGTTTGTGGGCGCGACAGCTGTTCAGATGGGCTTGCCTTTGGACCCCTTTGCGTGGACGGTGATGGTGCTGGTGTCGGCCTTGCCCAGCGCCAGCAATGTGTCACTGTTGGCAGAACGGTTTGGTGCCGACAATGGCCGCATCGCCCGCATTATTTTGTGGTCCACCGCAGCGGCTTTTTTCACGTTTTCGGCAGCGGTCAGCTGGGTGGTTTGAGTATCAGATCAAAGCGCCTGTGGGTCCACATCCACAGCCCAACGCACCAAACCTTGGGCACTCGGGTGGCTGCGCGCTGCGTGTAAAAAGATGTGCCAGGCGGTTAGAAAGGTTTGCAAGG
>JBEBBB010000085.1:0-2733 GCA_041158605.1 Pseudomonadota bacterium | reverse complement strand
CCCGGTGCGGCGCGAGCTGGGCATGAAGACCATCTTCAACATCCTGGGCCCGCTCACCAACCCGGCCAGCGCGCCCAACATCCTGATGGGGGTGTTCCATGCCGACCTGGTGGGCATCCAAGTGCGTGCCTTGGAGCGCCTGGGGGCTGAACACGCTGTGGTCGTGTTTGGGCGCGATGGCATGGACGAGGTCAGCCTGGGCGCGTCCACCCTGGTGGGCGAGCTGAAAAACGGCGTGGTGACCGAGTACGAAATCCACCCCGAAGACTTCGGCCTGACCATGGCCAGCAACCGTGCGCTGAAAGTGGACACGCCCGAGCAGTCCAAGGCCATGTTGATGGGGGTGCTGGCCAACCAGCCCGGCCCGGCGCGCGACATCGTGGCGCTGAACGCTGGTGTGGCGCTGTACGCCGCCAACGTGGCCCCCACCATGGTGGCGGGTTTGCAGCTGGCGCAAAAGGCCATTGAAAGTGGCGCGGCCTTGGCCAAGCTCAGCGAGCTGGTAGCGTTTGGCGCATCGGCTTCCCCCGCCGCCGTCTGATGCCTGCCAGCCTCTGGAACGACCTGGGCACCTGGATCGCGCTGGGCATGTCCGCCCTGTTTGTGGTGGTGGCGCTGCTCATGCACCGCGTCATCGTCAAAGTGCTGAAAAGCAACCCTTCTCCCGACATTGAAAGCAAGCCGCACCATGAGTGACATCCTGAACAAAATCGTCGCGGTCAAGCACGAAGAAATCGCCCAAGCCCAGGCCAAAAAGCCTTTGGCCCAGGTGCGCGAAGACGCTGAAACCCGCCTGCTCACCCGCGACTTTGTGGGTGCCTTGCGCGCCAAGCAGGCCAAGGGCCAAGCGGCGGTGATCGCCGAGGTGAAAAAGGCCAGCCCTTCCAAGGGCGTGCTGCGTGAAGACTTCATTCCGGCCGACATCGCGCAAAGCTACGCCGAACACGGCGCGGCCTGCCTGTCGGTGCTGACGGACAAGCAGTTTTTCCAGGGCGCGCCCGACTACTTGAATCAGGCCCGTGCCAGCTGCCACCTGCCGGTGCTGCGCAAAGACTTCATGGTCGATGCTTATCAAATTTACGAGGCCCGCGTGATGGGGGCAGACGCCATCCTGCTGATCGCCGCGTGCCTGGACGATGCGCAGATGGCTGACATGGAGTCGCTTGCCTCGTCGCTGGGCATGGCCGGGTTGGTGGAAGTGCACGACCGCTCCGAGCTTGACCGTGCGTTGAAACTCAAAACCCCCCTCATCGGCATCAACAACCGCAACCTGCGCACCTTTGAGGTGAGCCTCGACACCACGCTCGACCTGGTGCGCGCCGTGCCCGAACTGATTGGGGGCCAGCGCTTGGTGGTGGCAGAGTCTGGCATCTTGGCCGCTGCCGATGTGGCGCGGTTGCGTGAAGCCCAAGTGCATGCCTTCCTGGTGGGCGAAGCCTTCATGCGCGCCACCGATCCGGGCGAGGCCTTGTCAGCCCTGTTTGGTCGGTGAACATGGCCAACGAGGGGTCTGCGCGCCTCACCCACGCCCGTTGGGCCGAGTGGCCGGTGGCCGCCGACTGGCAACCCATGGTGGCCGATTTTTTCGGCAGCACCGAGGGGCAGGCCTTGACCGAGCGCCTGTCAGCCCGGTTGGCGCAAGGGGCTGTGGTGTACCCACCCGAGCCCCTCCGCATGTTGCAGCTCACGCCGCTTTCCGATGTGCGTGTGGTCATCGTGGGCCAAGACCCGTACCACGGTCCCGGTCAAGCCGAGGGGTTGGCCTTCTCGGTGGGCAGCGGGGTGCGGGTGCCGCCGTCGTTGCGCAACATTCACAAAGAGTTGGCACGTGACCTGGGCGGCCCTGTGGCCAGTCAAGGCTCATTGGCGGATTGGGCCCGCCAGGGGGTGTTGCTGCTCAACACCTGTTTGACCGTGGAAGACGGACAGCCCGCCAGCCATGCGCGTTTGGGTTGGGCCGGGTTGACTTCGCGCTTGTTGGCCGCGTGCAGTGCGGGCCCGCAAGGTGTGGTGTTTTTGCTGTGGGGGGCGCACGCACAGACCTTGCGCGGCCTCATCGATGAGCGCCGCCACCGGGTGCTGACGGCCAACCACCCGTCGCCCCTCTCCGCCCTGCGCCCGCCAACCCCTTTCATCGGTTGCGGTCATTTCGGTGAGGCCAACCGCTGGTTGGCGTCCCAGGGTCGAAAAGAAATCAAATGGCTTGCCGTTTGTCAAAAACCCGTGGCATAATTGCGGGCTAGCTGTGGAGAGGTGCCCGAGTGGCTAAAGGGGGCAGACTGTAAATCTGTTGGCTTACGCCTACGCTGGTTCGAATCCAGCCTTCTCCACCAACTGCATTGCCTGGTAAAGCGTTTGGAAGCTGCCGGTGCTGTGTTGAGTTGCTGCAAAGCACTCAACGTGGCAATCGCGGGAGTAGTTCAATGGTAGAACCTTAGCCTTCCAAGCTAATGACACGGGTTCGATTCCCGTTTCCCGCTCCAGTCTGCATGTTGTTGACGTTGTTTTGGTGGGTTGCTTTGCACCCCATTGCCCATGTGGCTCAGTGGTAGAGCACTCCCTTGGTAAGGGAGAGGTCGCGGGTCCGATTCCCGCCATGGGCACCACCTTCTTTTTGTCTCGGCACACTTCTCGGAGCTGCAAAATGGGAAAAGAAAAGTTTGAACGCACCAAGCCCCACGTCAACGTGGGCACCATCGGTCACGTTGACCATGGCAAGACCACACTGACAGC
>JBEBBB010000084.1:0-4009 GCA_041158605.1 Pseudomonadota bacterium | reverse complement strand
CTGTCCGGTGGGGTGTTGTGGATACCGTTGAACCACCATGGGCGGGCCCAAAACCCAGCCGATCACGCCGAGGCGGTCCGCACCTACTTGGCCCACGAAACCGGTCGACACCACAACCCGGCCGCCGTGGACGCGTTGATCCAAACAGGCCCGGAGATGGTCGACTTTTTTGAGCGTGAAACCACCATGCGGTTTGTGCCCACGCTTTACCCTGACTACCACCCCGACGCCCCAGGTGGGGTGGATGTGGGCCGTTCCATTTTGGCCATGCCCTACGACATCCGGGGCTTGGGCAAGGACATGGCCCGCCTCAAACCACCACTCAAGACCATCACCTTCATCGGCATGATGTTCAATTCATCAAACGCCGATCTGAAACATTTTTTCCAGGCCACGAAGTCGCTCACATCGTTTGTGTATGTGGCCAAACGCTTGATCAACCACCTGAAAGAACTGGCCTTGTACCGCCGAGCCATCAACGTCACCAGTGGCAATGCCCTGGCGGCACGTTTGGCGAAATCCGCTTTGGATCTGGGCATTCCCATCTTGACCAGCACACCCGCCCAGCGCTTGTTGGTGGAAGACGGTCGCGTCGTGGGTGTTGCTGCCAGGGTTGACGGGGGGGAGCGGACCTTCCGCGGCCGCTGTGGGGTGGTGCTGGCGGCCGGAGGGTTTCCACACGATGTCCAGCGCATTGCCCAGGCCTACCCGCATGTGGGCCGGGGTCACGAACACCTATCACCCACGCCCACCAGCAACACCGGTGATGGTTTGCGCATGGCCGAGGCCCTGGGTGCCGACACCGGCATCCGGTACGCCGATAGCGCAGCCTGGATGCCGGTCACCCGGGTGGATTTTGGCCATGGTGAGGTGGGGGTTTTTCCCCACCTGTTGGACCGGTACAAACCCGGCATCATTGGGGTGCTGAGCGACGGGCAGCGTTTTACCAACGAGTCCAACTCTTACCACGATGTGGGCGCGGCCATGGTCCAAGCCTGTGCTCACTTACCGGAAACGGCGATGTGGTTGGTGTGTGACAAGACCGCCTTGGCCAAATACGGTTTGGGTTATGTCAAGCCGGCGCCCATGCCCATTGGGCGTTTTGTGCGCAATGGGTACCTGGTTGAAGGCCGTACCCTGTCGGAACTGGCTGAAAAAGCGGGCATCAACCCCGCAGGCCTGGAGGCCACGGTCCAAGCCTACAACGCCCACGCTGTCAGGGGCGAAGACCCGGCCTTTGGTCGCGGGTGCACGTCCTTCAACCGCTACCTGGCCGATCCGCAGAACCAACCCAATCCCTGCGTGGCCCCGCTGCAAAAGGGTCCGTTTTACGCGGTCAAGGTGGTGATGGGGGATTTGGGGACGTTTGATGGCATACAAACCCGAGTCACCGGTGAGGTGCTGCGCGGCGACGGCACCCCCATAGCCGGGCTTTACGCGGTGGGCAATGACCGCGCCAGCATGATGGGGGGCAACTACCCGGGTGCCGGTATCACCCACGGGCCTAACATGACCTTTGGGTACCTGACCGCCAACCACATCGCCGACACAGCGGGGGCTGGCGCATGAAAACCCTTATCGATCACCGTACCTACACCATCGCCCTGCGCAAGATGCCCGAGTTTCTCGAGGTTTTCAACCGTTTGGCCATGCCAGTGCTGATGGACACCTTGGGCCACCCCCTGGGTTTTTACACCAGCTGGGTGGGACCCCAAAACCAATTCACCCATCTGTGGGGCTACGACGACCTGGCCGACTACGAGCGGCGGTCCGCCGCCCGAGACAGCCACCCGGGCTTCCCCGCTTACCTGCAGGCGTCCGCCCACCTCATCACCGCCCAGGAGACCCGCTTGGTCCGGGCGGTGGCCATGCCTGGACACTTTCCTGCAATTTGACAATCCCCGCCGGATGGTCGTTGCCAAGTGGCAACAACTGGTCTGGCGAACCACCATTCGGGCGTTTTCGGGTTCAAAATGCGGCACTGCACAATACAAGCGGTGGCGCCAGGCCTCCGCCGGTTTGAATGTCGGCTTCCAAGTCCTCCCTGGGCGCACTGACCCTGGGTGCCATCGGTGTGGTGTACGGTGACATCGGGACCAGCGTTTTGTACGCGGTCAAAGAGGTGTTTCACACCGGGCACCTCGAACTCAGCCCCGAAAACATCTATGGGGTGCTGTCCATTTTTGTCTGGACACTGACCGTCATCGTGTCGCTGAAATACGTGACCCTGGTTTTGCGTGCAGACAACAACGGTGAGGGCGGTTTGGTGGCCATGCTGGCCTTGGCCGCCCAGTCGGTCAAAGACCGGCCCCGCTTGCGCCGTTTTTTGTTGTTGATCGGTATTTTCGGCACCTGCCTGTTTTACGGCGACGGCGTCATCACCCCGGCCATTTCGGTGTTGTCGGCCGTTGAGGGCCTGGAGGTGGTTTCGCCGACCTTCAAAAAAGCCGTGATACCGCTCACCTTGGTCATCTTGTTGGCCTTGTTCGCTGTGCAGCGGCACGGCACGGCAGGCATAGGCCGTTTTTTTGGACCCATCACCTTGTTGTGGTTTGTGGCCATTGCCGCTTTGGGGGTTTACCAAATTGTGGACCACCCCGAAATTTTGTGGGCGGTCAGCCCCCACCACGCCGCCCTGTTCATGTGGAACCACCCAGGCACCACCTTTGTTATTCTGGGGGCGGTGGTGTTGTGTGTCACGGGCGGGGAGGCCCTGTATGCCGACATGGGGCATTTTGGCAAACAGCCCATCCGCCTGGCGTGGTTTGCCGTGGTCATGCCCTGCTTGGTGCTGAACTATTTCGGGCAGGGCGCGCTGCTGTTGGCCGACCCGTCTGCCGTCAAAAACCCCTTTTTCAACATGGCCCCCGAGTGGTTGTTGTTGCCGCTGGTGGGCTTGGCCACCGCCGCCACCGTGATCGCTTCACAAGCTCTGATTTCAGGGGCTTTTAGCGTCACCAAACAGGTCATACAACTGGGTTATTTGCCCCGCTTGCAGGTCTTGCACACCAGCATCAAAGACACCGGCCAGATCTACATCCCGTTTGTGAACTGGGGTTTGTTTGTGGCCATCGTCCTGGCGGTGGCACTGTTCAAATCGTCCAGCAACCTAGCGGCGGCTTACGGTATCGCGGTCACCCTGGACATGCTCATCACCACCGTGCTCACTTTTTTTGTGATCCGCTACGGCTGGGGTTACCCCTGGTTGTTGTGCGTGGGCGCCACCGGTTTCTTTTTTGTCATCGACCTGGCTTTTTTCAGCTCCAACCTGCTCAAGCTGGCCGACGGTGGCTGGTTCCCCTTGCTCATCGGTGCGGTGGTGTTTTTGTTGATGACCACCTGGAAAGAGGGGCGCCGTCTGCTGAATGCCGCCATACGCGCCGACGCGCTGGAGCTGCGGGGTTTCCTGGACTCGGTGTTCATCAGCCCACCGGTTCGGGTGGAGGGGACAGCGGTGTTTCTCAGCGCCCAGCCTGGCACCGTGCCCAACGCCTTGCTGCACAACCTGAAACACAACAAGGTGTTGCACGAGCACAACCTGTTTGTCACCGTGCGCAACCTGGAGGTGCCCTGGGTGGGCCTGGACCAACGCCTGGAGATCGAACCCCTGGGCCACGTTGCGTGGCAATTGACCGTGAACTACGGTTTTAAACACGACCCCGACCTGCCGCGTGCTTTGGAGTCGCTCAAAGGGCGCGGGGTGGCTCTGGACCCCATGACCACCAGCTATTTTTTGTCGCGTGATATCGTGATCCCCACCATCGGCAGCGGCATGGCCCAGTGGCGCGAGAAAATTTTCGCCCAGATGCACCACAACGCCAGTGCCGCCGCCGAGTTCTTGAAACTGCCCAACAACGCGGTGGTGGAGCTGGGCAGCAAAATCGAAATTTGAGACTGGCGGCTGCCGGTGTATGGGGCTGGTCTTAAACCACCAATGGGGTGGTGGCCCCATCCATCGACAGGGCGGCGCCATTGATGTAGCTGGCCCGGGGCGAGGCCAAAAACACCA
>JBEBBB010000083.1:0-6829 GCA_041158605.1 Pseudomonadota bacterium | reverse complement strand
GTGCCTATCCGTCTCAGGGGGCACACCCTGAATACCCAGCATCTCGTCGTACAGGTCTTCTTTGGCATGGGGGGTTTCTTCAGCCCACCAGCCCTGGATCACGGCCAGCACCTGCTGGCGCCAGTCGTCACTGGGTGGGCCCTCGGGTGGCTGGTCGGCCACAAACCCCTGGGCCTCTTCGCCCACCTCGGCACCACCCGCCTCAGGGTTGCTCCATTGGTAACCTGGGGTACCCAATGCCGCCCAAGCGGCTTCGGGCAACGCCACACGGCGATCGGCCTGCGCCAACAAACGGGCCCAACTCGGGTCATCAGTGCGCAAACGCTGGGTATCCAGCGTGGGCTCATCAACCAACATCACCACCTTCAGACCAGCCCATTGCGCCTCGTCGATATAGGGCGTCAGGCGCTCGTCATCACAAGCCAACCAGACCTGCTGGCAGGCGCCGCGTTGGGCCAGCTGCACCAGCTCCAAACCCATGGCCCGCACCAACCCCCATCCCCCATCTACCGCATGGGGTGCCACATGGCGCACCAACACATCATCCACCAAAGCACCAGGGGCCCGCTCGCTGTACACGCACGCACGCAGCAACACACCACCACCCTGCTGCCGCAACACAGAACCCAACACCGGCACCAGGGCGGGCCATTGCACCGCCGCCTCCCTGGTGGTGTGCTGGCCCGTCAACCAGCTGAGGTAACGCTCATCGATCAGGGCGACGGTGGCACCCAGTGCGGGCGCCGCAACCGACATGGCGCGCGAAGGCAAACGCTTGTTCGCATGGAACTTGTTCTTGGTGTACATGGGCAACAGATCAGGCGCCGCCAGGGCGCTGTAAACACGGTTAAACGCCCCGAAATAAGGTGGGGCGGGCTAAAGCGTTGATTGTCTCACGTCTGGCCACCACGGCGCACAGGCCAAAGCGCACCCAAGCGCCTCAACCAACGCCCACCCCCATGGCGCAAGGCAGGCCACCAAGCCCCTGGTCGGCGCAAGTCCCACACCAGCAAGCCCACACGCTCACGGCGGTGTGTCATCCAGTCTTTTTTGTAGGCATCGTCACCCTGGCCGTAATCCAGTTCGCGCACACCGTCCACATCGATCACATGGCGCATCAAATGGGCCGTCAGCACAGACCCCACCGACCACTTTTCCATGCCCTGCACATAGGCCAGTTTAAAAATATGGGCTGTGCCCTCGCTCACCAACCACAACTGGGCTGCCACCGGCTGGTCTTGCAGGTACAACACGCCCAAACGCAACCACCCCTGGCGCGCCGCCAAACGAACCAGCTCGGGCACAAACCGCACCGCCGGTTCGGGCACCTTCCAGCTTTGTGCATACACAGCTTGGTAGGCTGCCAAGGCCTGCTCCACTTGTTCGGGGGTGTCCTGCCCCGTCACCACGACCATGCGCCAACCAGGCTGCAGCCGGTCCAGCTTGCGCGTTGCACGCTCCACGGTATGGCGCAAGGTGCTGGGGCGCTGGTGCCAATACACACCAAAACCACCGGGTGCCAACGGGGTGTACCAGTTGCCAAAACAGAAGTAGGTGCTGGTCAGCAAACCCTGCCGCCCAAGGGCGGCCTTCAAGCCCTGTAGCACCTCACCCTCAGCCGCCAAGGGGTCCAGCCGCACCACACCAGGCCCGGGCAAAGCCCGCAAAGCCTGGGCGGTACCGGCCCAGTCCACCCCACAAGGCGGCACACCTGTGGGCACCACGCCCCATTCCGACGTGTAGTAGTTGCTGGCAGAGCGCCACTGCCCACCAGCCTGCATTTGCACCACATGCCAGTGGCCGCACACCGCACCCTGGGCATCCTTCAAGGGCAATGTGGCCTCGGCATAGGGCGCCACCACCCAACCGTGGTCCCGCAGCAAAGCCGCCCATACCGGCGTGGTGAAACAACTGGAGGGGAGGCTGTGCATACCGGCGATTGTGCAACGGCACCAGCGGGAGTGTCCGCGTGTGCAGCCTTCGGGCCGCTGGATTTTACGAGGACCACCTGGCATCCCAAAAAACAGCCAAAAAATCATCTTTTAATATAAATTTTATGGCTTAATGGCCATTATGTTGAACTTTGCATTCTCCACAAGCGATGAAATCGCCGCGGAGCTGGGCATGCGTTTGCGGGCCTGCAGGCTGTCGCAGCTGCTCACCCAGGCAGACCTGGCCGCGCGAGCTGGGGTCTCAGTCGGCACGGTCAAAGCGCTAGAGAAAACCGGCCAGTCGTCCGTGGCCTCGCTGGTTCAAGTGTCGCAAGCCTTGGGGCTGACCGACCAGCTCCAAACGCTGTTTGTACTCAAGGTTCAATCGATTGCCGACATGGAGCAAGCCCAGCTGGCCCAACGCCAACGGGCACCACGCAAGGCCCGCACATCGCGGCGAAACCAGACATGAAAAAACTGCGGGTCTTTTACGAGGGATGGGGCGAGCGTTGGCCGCTGGCCACCCTGGCAGACGATGGCCAACACCTGCTGTTCGAGTACAGCGCAGAAGCCCTACAACAAGGGCTGGAGTTGTCACCCAGGCACCTGCCACTCAGAGCCCAAGCCTACGGTGACTTTCCCCACCACCAAATGCGCTTGCCAGGCTTGGTGGCGGACGCCCTGCCCGATGGTTGGGGCTTGGTCCTCATGGACCGGCTGTTCCGCAAAGCCGGGCGCGCACCATCGGGGCTATCCCCGCTCGAAAGGCTGGCGTTTGTCGGTGGACGGGCCATGGGCGCACTGGCGTTTGAGCCAGCCGAACCCTTGGCGTTGAGAGGAGAAGGCGTCCAGCTACTGGCGCTGGCCCAGCAGGCGCAGGTGGTGGTTGCTGACAAAGACACCGAAGCGCTTAAAACCTTGGCGCTCATGGGCGGCTCACCCCACGGGGCCCGCCCCAAGGTGCTGGTCTTTCACAACCCGAGCACGGGGCACATGAGCAACCAACCATTCGAGGGTGCAGGGGCATGGCTGGTCAAATTCCAGGCGCAGGCAGAACACAAAGAGGTCTGCGCTATCGAGAACCTTTACGCGGAATTAGCCCGCACGTTCGGGCTGGACATACCGCCCACCCGCTACTTCGACCTGGACAAAAAACTGGCCGGCTTCGGCATCGAGCGCTTTGACATGGCGCGTGGCATGCGTGTACCGGTGCACACCCTTGCGGGCTTGCTGCACGCCAACTTCCGGCTACCGTCGGCGGTTGACTATGGCACCTTCCTCAGAGCGACCCGGTTCTTCACGCGCAGCCAGGTCGAGGTGAACAAGGCCTACCAGCGTGCGGTGTTCAACGTGTTGTTCAACAACCGTGATGACCATGCCAAGAACATCTCCTTCCGTTTGTCACAGGACCGAACCTGGCACCTCGCCCCGGCCTACGACCTGACCTACTGCGAAGGACCCGGGGGCGAACACCAAATGGATGTTTGCGGAGAGGGCCACACCATCACACGCCACCATATGCTGGAACTGGCCAAACAAGGGGGTGTGCCTTTGCCATTTGCGCAGGGTTGCCTGGAACGTGCCATGGATCTGGTTGATGCACTTCCAACCATGGCAAAGCACCATCCCATTCGACAGACCACGTGGCGCGCCATCCAGTCATCGATCAAAAGCAATCGATCGCATCTCCAATAACATGATCAGGCCTGCCTCCACCGCAGTGGCCCTGGCGACAAAACGCCCGAAAAGGTTGAAACGCACTCAAGGTGCGCTACCCGATGCCATTTTTAAAATAGATATTTACATAAAATCAAAAATCAGTAATATCTATATACATGCCAAAAACCGCCAACGCCCTTCTTCAGCTGCCGCCAGCCACACGGGCCGCTATCGAAAAACTCGGTGCAGACTTGGCCGTGGCACGGTTGCGCCGCAAAGAATCCCTCAAAACCTGGGCCCAGCGCATAGGCGTGTCGGTGCCCACCTTGCAACGGCTGGAAGCCGGTGACCCAGGTGTGGGCATAGGCATTGTGGCCACCGCCTTGTGGCTCATTCAACGCGACGGCGAGCTGGGCACCTTGGCCGCCCCAGAGCACGACCGGGGTGCCATCGAAATGGATGTGCGCCAAGCGGTACAACTGGGTCAAGCCCGCGCCCGTGCAGCCGCTGCCAGCCGCTTGAGCGCCGAGCGCCAGAAGGGTTGATGTGCGACTGGACGATTTGCACCTCTGGTACCTGGCCGACCCGACCACGCCGCGCTACGTCGGGGCCTTGAAGCTGGTCTCGGCTGGCAAAGGGGTTTCCCTTCACTACGGTGCCGAATGGCTGGCTCACGGCTTTGCATTGAGCGAAGACCTGCCGCTGGTGGATACGGAGTTCCTGCCCCCGGGCCGTTTGTCGGCAGATGCCCAGCGCGCCGTCGGGGCTGTTGACGACGCCCGCCCCGACCGCTGGGGTGAGAAGGTCATCCGCTTTGTGGACAGACCCAAACGCCTGTCACTGATGGAGTACCTGTATTACGCGGGTGACGATCGGTTTGGGGCGCTGGGCGTGTCCACCTCGCAAGCGGCTTACCTGCCCCGCTCGGGTGGACCGCTGCCCAGGCTGGAAGACGCGCAGTCCTTGAGCGAGGTGGTGGCCAAGATTGAGGCCGCCGAACCGCTGACCGTGCTGGAAGCCCGCATCATCGCGGGCGGCGGCAGCCCCCTGGGTGGCGCCAAGCCCAAGGCACTCATCGACATCGGTGGCGAGCCCTGGGTCATCAAGTTTTTCAACAACGAGCCGGTGGACACACCGCTGGTCGAACACGCCACAATGACCTTGGCGAAACAAGCTGGCATCACGGTGGCCGAAACCCAAATCGTTCCGCTGGTCGGCTTCAACGCGGTGGCCATCCGCCGCTTCGACCGGGAGCCAGGGCGTCGCATCCACAGTATTTCAGCCGGCACCGCCATCCGCGCCGCCACAGCCTCCGGGCAAGAACCCCAGATGGGTTACCCAGAGCTGGCACGGGTGCTTCGACGGGTGGGTGTGACCGAAGCCGGGATGAACCAGAGCGATGCCCGAGAGCTGTTCCGGCGCATGGTGTTCAACATCCTGATAGACAACACCGACGACCACGAAAAAAACCATGCACTCCTGGTGGTCAACCCTTACGGCAACGGCCGTCTCAAACTGGCGCCGGCCTATGACGTGCTACCCACCCACTCGGGTCAGGGTCACCAAGAATTCATTTGCGGCGCCCTGGGCCATGAGTCCACCTTGGATAACGCCATGTCCGAATGTGAAGCCTTCGGACTGCTGCCGCACGAGGCGGCGCAAGAAGTCGCTCGTGTCATTGACGTGGTGAACGGCTGGCAAGCTCACTTCACGCGGCTGGGTGTGTCAGCGGCAGATATCGACCATCTGGAGGCATTCATTGACGGGGATGAACTGCTTGCCCAACGCCAGGGGTTTGATGCCAACCGTTTTGCAGATGCAGGTGGCAAACGGCAGAAGCCCGTCAAACGCGGACCGTTCAGCGCCTGACGCCAAAATCACCCATCAGCAGGGCCTTCATCTTGGCCCGTTCGCGATCAACCACTGGAGGGTGCTCGGGCCGCGGGCGGACGTTCCCTAACGAGCTGCAGACCGGTATTCCGCGTGGGCAGAGAAAGCCCCAGCCGTGAGCTCCACATAGGCATGGCGGCCCCAGGTCGCCATAAAGCCAAAACGCCAACACCTTCAGGGCATGGGCCCGACTGGAGCACCACAAGTCCAACACCCCTATGGCACCAGATGTTCAGCCCAAAAACCTTGCAAATGGCCCATCAAAACTCCATAATTGCAAGGATGTTTACCAGATCACTCGCCTCACAAGTTGCGGCAGAACTGGCCCACAACCCCGCAGTGGCTTTGCTTGGGCCCCGGCAAGTGGGCAAAACCACTTTGGCGTTTCAACTGGCCCAAACCCAACCCAGCCTTTACCTGGACCTGGAATCCACCGCCGACCAAGCCAAACTCAGCGAACCTGAGCTGTACCTGGCCGCCCACCAAGACAAATTGGTCGTGTTGGATGAGGTGCACCGCGCACCAGCTCTTTTTCCGGTGCTGCGCGGCCTCATAGACCAAGCCCGCCGCAAAGGCCGCCGGCATGGGCTGTACCTGTTGCTCGGGTCGGCCTCACTGGATCTGCTCAGCCAGTCGGGTGAAACCCTGGCCGGGCGCATCGCCTACCTCGAACTGCCACCGCTGACCCTCCTGGAAACCCAATCCACCCCAGACGACAACACGCCCAACACCCTGTGGCTGCGTGGTGGTTTTCCCGACAGCTACACAGCGGCCACCGACACCACCAGCATGCGTTGGCGCGACAACTTCATTCGCACCTACCTGGAGCGCGACGTGCCCCAGTTCGGCCCCCGTATCGCTGCCGAAACACTGCGCCGTTTTTGGACCATGCTGGCCCACCACCAAGGGGGCCTGCTCAATGTGGCCCAACTGGCGCGCAACCTGGGTGTCGATGCCAAAACCGCCCACGCTTACATCGACCTGTTGTGCGACTTGTTGCTGGTCAGGCGTTTGCAGCCCTGGCACGCCAACGTGGGCAAACGGTTGGTGAAATCGCCCAAGGTTTTTGTGCGCGACAGCGGCCTGGTCCACGCCCTGCTGGGCCTGCCCACCCTAGACGCTCTGCTCTCACACCCCGTGGTGGGCGCCAGCTGGGAAGGGTTTGTGCTGGAAAACCTGCTGGCCGCTGCGCCACCCGGCACCCAAGCCCATTTCTACCGCACCAGCGGCGGCGCCGAAATAGACATCTTGCTCGCCCTGCCCGGCGGCAGCTTGTGGGCCATCGAAGTGAAGCGCAGCCTCAACCCCAAAGTCGAACGCGGCTTCCATGCGGCCTGCGCGGACCTGCT
>JBEBBB010000082.1:0-5463 GCA_041158605.1 Pseudomonadota bacterium | reverse complement strand
CCGACCCCCGCACCCGCGATGCCGCCCGGTCCCGTGACCGCGACACCCGCTGAGCCCCAAACCGGTAAACAAACATGAACAAAATCGGTTTTGTCCTTTCTTCGTTGCTCGTGCTGCTGGCCTTGGCCAGTTCCACCCTGTTTGTGGTGGACCAGCGCCAGTTTGGTGTGGTGTTTGCCCTGGGGCAAATCAAGTCGGTAATCACCGAACCTGGTTTGCATTTCAAGCTCCCGCCACCTTTCCAAAATGTGTCTTACATCGACAAGCGGTTGCTGACGCTGGAAACCAGCGATACCGAACCCATGCTGACCGCTGAGAAACAGCGTGTGGTGATCGATTGGTACGTGCGTTGGCGCATTTCTGAACCCTCTGCCTACATCCGCAATGTGGGTTTGGACGAAAGGGCCGGCGCTGCTCAGCTGAACCGGGTGGTGCGGAATTCCTTCCAGCAAGAGGTCAACAAACGCACGGTTCGTGACCTGTTGTCCGGCGGCCGTGAGGCCCTGATGGAAGACGTCAAAACCGCTGTGTTGGCCGCGGTTAGGGGCGCAGAGAAGCCCTGGGGCATGGACGTGGTGGACGTGCGGATCACCCGGGTTGACTACGCCGAAACCATCACCAAGTCGGTGTACGACCGGATGGAGGCCGAGCGCAAACGGGTGGCCAATGAGCTGCGGTCCACCGGTTTTGCCGAAGGCGAAAAAATCCGAGCCGATGCCGACCGCCAGCGCGAGGTGATAGTGGCCGAGGCCTTCCGCTCTGCCCAAAAAATCAAGGGTGAGGGTGATGCCGAGGCCGCACGTGCTTACAGCGATGCGTTTGGCAAAGACCCGGCCTTTGCCCAGTTTTACCGCAGCCTAGAGGCCTACCGGGCCAGTTTTGCGGGCAAGTCTGATGTGCTGGTGGTGGACCCGTCGTCGGAGTTTTTCAAAGCCTTCAAGGGCAGCGCCCCCGCTTCCGGGCGCTGACCCACCCCGCTTGGTTCACGTGGTTTGCCGGCCCCGGTCTGCGGGCCGGTAGAATCGCGTTTTTAACAGCCACCCTTCTTGTCCATGTCTGCCTGGCTCCTGCCGGATCAAATCGCCGACGTCCTCCCCTCTGAGGCCCGGCACATCGAAGAATTGCGCCGGGCGTTGCTGGACACCGCCCGTGGGTACGGTTACGAGTTGGTGGCGCCTCCGTTGGTCGAACACCTGGAGTCCCTGCTCACCGGCACTGGCGAGGCTTTGGACCTTCAAACCTTCAAGCTGGTCGACCAGTTGTCGGGCCGCACTTTGGGGCTGCGCGCCGACACCACACCCCAGGTGGCCCGTATCGACGCCCACCTGCTGAACCGTGCCGGTGTCACCCGTCTGTGTTATTGCGGTCCGGTGTTGCACACCCGCCCCGATCGCCCACACGCCACCCGCGAGCCCCTGCAGTTTGGTGCCGAAATTTACGGCCATGCGGGTTTGGAAGCCGACCTGGAAACCCTGGAGTTGGCGCTGGCCAGTCTGGCCGCCGCCCACGTGCGTTCGCCCGTGTTGGACCTGGCCGATGTGCGCGTGGTCGACGCCGTGCTGCAGGGTGTGAACCTGGCCCCCGAGGTGGTGAGCCGGGTGCATGCCGCTTTGGCTGCCAAAGACCTGGCCGCTTTGCGCGATGTGGCCGCAGACCTGCCGGCCGATGTTCGCAGCAGCTTGTTGGTGTTGCCCCAGTTGTATGGTGATAGCACCGTGCTGGACGAGGCCGCCCGTGTGTTGCGCCCCAGCCCTTTGCTGACACAGGCCTTGGACGGTTTGCGGTGGTTGGACAGCCGGTTGCCCGGTACCACCCTGTCTTTTGACCTGGCCGACCTTAGGGGTTACGCCTACTACACGGGTATGCGGTTTTCGGCATTTGGCCTGGACCACGGTGGTGGTGCACCCGTTGAATTGGTGCGGGGTGGCCGTTACGACGAGGTGGGCCGCGTGTTTGGCCGCAAACGGCCAGCGGTGGGTTTCAGCCTGGACGTGAAAGAGCTGGTCTCGGCGGTACCTGTGCCGGCCTTGCAGGCCGCGGTACAAGCCCCTTGGGGCGACGACCCTGCTTTGCGGGCAGCCGTGTCCGCTTTGCGGGCTCAGGGTACAACGGTGGTGTGCGCCTTGCCAGGGCACGGCCACGAGGTGGACGAGTTCCACTGCGACCGGGTTCTGGTGAACCGGGACGGGCGGTGGGTGGTGGAAGCGGTGGCGGTGCAACAAGCCGCCAATGCGATTTGATCGAACGGGACAAGATGAGCGCGAACAATGTGAAGGCCCAGCCGGGTCGCAACGTGGTGGTGGTGGGCACCCAGTGGGGTGACGAGGGCAAAGGCAAGCTGGTGGATTGGCTGACCGAAACCGCCACCGGTGTGGTGCGTTTCCAAGGCGGCCACAACGCTGGGCACACCCTGGTTATCAACGGTGTCAAAACCGCTTTGCACCTGATCCCCAGCGGCATCATGCGCCCCGGGGTCAAGTGCTATATCGGCAACGGCGTGGTTTTGTCGGTCACCAAGCTGCTGGAAGAAATCGCTGGTCTGGAAAAAGCGGGTGTTGAAGTGCGTTCGCGCCTGCGCATCAGCGAGGCTTGCCCCCTGATCCTGCCGTTCCACGCGGCGATTGACATCGCCCGCGAGGCCGCCAAGGAAAAAGCCGGTACGGCCAAAATCGGCACCACCGGCCGTGGCATTGGCCCCGCCTACGAAGACAAAATAGCCCGCCGGGCCCTGCGTGTGCAGGACCTGCGCTACCCCGAGCGTTTTGCCACCAAGTTGCGCGAGCTGCTGGCCTTGCACAACCACGCCTTGTCCACCTACCTGGGGTCGGCCGATCTGGCGTGGGACGCGACCATGGCCGCCTTCATGAAAGACGGCCAAATCCAGTTCGAACCGGTGTACCAGCAGGCGCTGGCCCAGGCGGAACAGATCCGCCCCATGATGGCCGATGTGTCCCGCGAACTGAACGAGGCGAACAAGGCCGGTGCCAACCTGCTGTTCGAAGGCGCCCAAGGCACCTTGCTCGACATCGACCACGGCACCTACCCGTTTGTGACTTCCAGCAACTGTGTGGCGGGCAACGCCGCCGCCGGTGCGGGTGTGGGCCCGGGCTTGTTGCACTACGTGTTGGGTATCACCAAAGCCTACTGCACCCGCGTGGGTGGTGGCCCGTTCCCCACCGAACTCGATTGGGAGCGCGAAGGCACCCCGGGTTGGCACATGTCCACGGTGGGGGCTGAAAAAGGTGTGACCACCGGCCGCTCCCGCCGCTGCGGCTGGTTTGACGCCGCACTGCTCAAACGCTCGGCCCAGGTGAACGGCTTGAGTGGTTTGTGCATCACCAAGTTGGACGTGTTGGACGGCCTGTCCGAGTTGCAACTGTGCGTGGGTTACGAGCTGGACGGCGAGCGCATCGACATCCTGCCCATGGGGGCGGACGAGATCGCCCGTTGTGTACCCATCTACGAAACCGTGCCCGGGTGGTCCGAATCGTCGGTGGGGGTGACCCGTTACGACGAACTGCCGGCCAATGCCCGCCACTACCTGAACCGCATCGAAGCCGTGACCGGTGTGCCCATCCACGTGGTGTCCACCAGCCCCGACCGCGACCACACCATCCTTTTGCACCACCCCTACGCCGCCTGAGGCGGGACCACAACAGAGGCCACACCATGCTGACAGAAGATGGCAAACACCTGTACGTGTCGTACGACGAGTACCACAACCTGATCGAAAAGCTGGCCATCAAGGTTCACCAGTCGGGTTGGGAGTTCGACACCATTTTGTGTCTGGCCCGTGGGGGCATGCGCCCGGGCGACATCTTGTCGCGGATTTTTGACAAGCCTCTGGCCATCATGTCCACCAGCTCCTACCGGGCCAGCGCGGGCACGGTGCAGGGCACCCTGGACATTGCCCGTTACATCACCACACCCAAGGGTGAAATCGCGGGCAAGGTCCTGCTGGTCGATGATCTGGCCGATTCGGGGCATACCCTGAACGCCGTGATCAACATGCTGAAAACCAGCTACGCCCCGATCACCGAGTTGCGCAGCGCGGTGATCTGGACCAAACAACTGTCGGTGTTCACCCCCGATTATTCCGTGGAGTTTTTGCCCACCAACCCCTGGATCCACCAGCCGTTTGAGGGTTACGACAACCTGCGTCCCGCGCAGCTGCTTGAGAAGTGGAAGGTCTGACAGACCCCACCGGTGCGGACCTGGCCACACGGCTGGTCCACCACCCCTACCGCGCCCCGACCGATTTTGATGCGGCGCCGGTGGGCGTGTACAAAGCCTCGACGGTGTTTTTTCCCAACGTGGCCGCCATGCGGTCGCGGGACTGGAAAAACAAATCCGCGTACACCTACGGCCTGCACGGCACGCCCACCACCTTCACCTTGGAAGAACGCTTGGCCACCCTGGAGGGGGGGCGGCATGCCTTGCTGGCGCCCAGTGGCCTCTCAGCCTTGGCTTTGGTGGATATGGCCTTTTTGCAGCAGGGCGACGAGGTTCTGATGCCTGACAACGCCTACGGTCCGGGCCTGGCCTTCGCGCGGGCCGAGATGGCCGCTTGGGGCGTACACACCGCCGTCTACAACCCGATGGACCCAGCCGACTTGGCCGACCGTTTGAGCCCCCAGACCCGTTTGGTGTGGCTGGAAGCAGCCGGATCGGTCACCTTGGAATACCCTGACCTGCCCGCGTTGGTGGCCGTGGTGCGTGCCGCGAACACGGCGCGCGACACCGGGGCGCGACCGGTGTTGACCGCCCTGGACAACACCTGGGGTGCGGGGGTGGCGTTCCAGCCCTTCGAGCTGGGCGTGGATGTGTCCGTGCAGGCCCTGACCAAATACCCCAGCGGGGGTGCCGATGTGCTCATGGGGTCGGTGGTCACGCAGAACCCGGCTTTGCACCAGCAACTGCTGTTGACCCACATGCGTTTGGGCCTGGGCGTGGGCGGCAACGATGCCGAACTGGTGCTGCGCGGGCTGCCGTCATTGGCCCTGCGGTACCACGCCCAAGACCGCAGCACCCGCGAACTGGCTACCTGGATGGCCGGCCAACCGCTGGTGGCCAAGGTGTTGCACCCGGCCTTGCCCGACAGCCCTGGGCATGCGGTCTGGCGCCGGGACGCCAAGGCCGCAGCGTGCCTGTTGGGCGTGGTGTTCCAACCGGAGGTCACAGCCGAGCAGGTGGAACGCTTTTGTGACGCCTTGCGTGTGTTCCGTTTGGGATACAGCTGGGCCGGGCCGGTCAGCCTGTGCGTGCCCTACGACGTGGCCAGCATGCGAACCCAGCCCTGGCCGCACAACCCGCACCTGGTCCGTTTGGCGGTGGGCTTGGAGGCCGTGGAAGACCTGCAGGCGGACCTGGCTCAGGCCTTGGCCACCATCGCTTGAGCCAGTTGGTCCAGCGCCGCCGTTGACCGGTCGGGCAGGGGGCAGGCCATGGCCTCAGGGTAACGGC
>JBEBBB010000081.1:0-13698 GCA_041158605.1 Pseudomonadota bacterium | reverse complement strand
CCAACGTGCAGTTTGGCGAAGGGGGCGCAGGCCTGTTCTCCGACGGCAAGCTGTACAGCCAGATCAAAGACCCGCGCTTTTTGGGGCGCAAGGTCATGCACGCGTTTGTGGACGCTGGCGCCCCAGCCGACATCCTGTACATGGCCCACCCCCACATCGGCACCTTCAAACTGGTGAAGGTGGTGGAGGCCATGCGCCAGAAAATCACCGCGCTGGGGGGTGAAATCCGCTTCCAGCACCAGGTGACACGGTTGCTGCTGGCACCCGGTGGCGAGGGCCAGCAACAGGTGCGTGGTGTGGTGGTGCACAACCTGGCCGATAACAGCACCCACGAGCACCCCTGCCGCCAGGTGGTGCTGGCCTTGGGCCACAGCGCCCGCGACACCTTTGCCGCCTTGCACGACCAAGGGGTGTACCTGGAGCCCAAGGCGTTTTCGGTGGGCGTGCGCATCGAACACCCCCAGGGGGTGATCGACCAAGCCCGCTGGGGCCGGCACGCTGGCCACCCCCTGCTGGGCGCTGCCGACTACAAGCTGGTGCACCACGCCAACAACGGCCGCGCGGTTTACAGCTTCTGCATGTGCCCGGGTGGCACGGTGGTGGCCGCCACCAGCGAGGCGGGCCGGGTGGTGACCAACGGCATGAGCCAGTACTCGCGCAACGAGCGCAACGCCAACGCTGGCATTGTGGTGGGCATCGACACCCGCGACTACCCCACCGACCCCGGCGCGTGGGCCGCGGCTTTTGGGCCCACCGACGGCCCCCGCTACGCCCAGGAGGCGCAGGCCCTGGCCGCCCAAGGACAGACCCACCCGCTGGCGGGGGTGGTGTTCCAGCGGCAACTGGAAAGCCGGGCGTTTGTGGCCGGTGGCGGCACCTACGAGGCGCCCGGTCAACTGGTGGGGGACTTTTTGGCACAACACCCCTCATCCACCTGGGGCGGTGTGCAGCCATCGTACAAACCAGGGGTCCTGTTGGGCGACCTGGCCGAGGTGCTGCCCCCCTACGCGGTGGAAGCCATGCGCGAAGCACTGCCGGTTTTTGGCCGCAAAATCAAAGGGTTTGACCGCCCCGACGCGGTGATGACCGGCGTGGAAACCCGGACCTCGTCACCGTTGCGCATCACCCGCGACGCCACCTTTCAAAGCCTGAACACCCGGGGCTTGTACCCTGCGGGTGAAGGCGCCGGATACGCCGGGGGCATCTTGTCCGCCGGGGTGGATGGGATCAAAGTGGCCGAAGCGGTCGCCACCCAACTGGTTGGCGACACAATTGCTTACACAAGCGACACACAGGCTTGACTACGGCCTGCCAAGATACCCGCCATGAACACACGCCCCCTGTTTTCCGCCCACCGCCACGCACAGACCTTCGCCACCTGGACCGGCGCAGCGCTGGCCTTGGCCGCCTGGGCCTCGCCGGCCCACGCCCAATACGACACCGCCCGCGTGCTCAGCAGCACGCCGGTCTACCAACAGGTGGCCAACCCCCGAGAGGTGTGCCGCGACGAGGTGGTGACTGTGCCCGGTCAAAAATCCGGTGCCGGCGCGGTGATGGGCGGTGTGGCCGGTGGTGCTTTGGGCAATGCTGTGGGTGACGGATCGGGCCGGGCGGTGGCCACCGTGATCGGCATCGTGGGCGGCGCCATGCTGGGCAACCGCATCGAAGGCAATGGGGCGCCGGAGAGCCAGGTGGTGCGCCAATGCGGCACACAAACGGTGTACGACAACCGCTTGACCGGCTACAACGTGGTGTACGAGTACGCGGGCCGCCAGTACACGGTGCAAATGCCGCAAGACCCTGGCGCCACGCTGCAGGTGCAGATCACCCCTGTGGTGCCCAGCGCCAGCGTGAGCAGCTCGGTCCAGTGGTACCCGAGCGCACCACCGCCGGTGCAACGCCAGCGCCACTGGCGCTGATCACTGCAGGCGCAACGCGCCGTCGGCCTTGCCTTTGCCCGCGCGGGCGGGTGGGTTGCACAAGCCACACTGGTAGTGGCGGGCGTTTTCGTAAGGTTCGGTCACAAACAGCCCCCCACAGCACGAACACTTGGTCTGGGTCAACATGCCCGCGTCCATAAAACGGCTCAAACGCCAGGCGCGGGTGAAGGTCAGCAGCGGTTCGATGTCGCTGGCTTGCATCTGCTCGTGGTACAAGCGGTAGGCCTTCATCACCGCGTCGATGTCATCCAGCGCGATGGATTTCGACAGGTAGCGGTGGATGTTCACGTACAAAGACGCGTGGATGTTGGGCTGCCAGGTCAAAAACCAGTCGGTCGAAAACGGCAGCTGCCCTTTCGAAGGCGACTTACCAGCCACCTCTTTGTACAGGCGCAGCAAGCGCTCGTAGGACAGGTTGGTCTCGGACTCGAGCACCTGAAGGCGGGCCCCCAGGTGGATCAGCGCCACGGCGCGTTCGATGTCCTGGCTTTCGGCGACGATGCTTTTGGCGGCCATGGTGTGCTCCCGGTCAGGCGGCGGCGTCGGACAGGCGGCTGGCCAACAGGATGCTGGCGTGCAGGCGCTGGGTGGTGTCGTTGGCCACGCGGTTGGGTTTGTGGTTGGAGGTCAACAGGCCCCAGACCATGTCGTCGTCGGCGCGGAAGCGGCACAACAGGGTGTTGGTGGCCGAGAGCTTGAGCACCTGGGCGGGCGACAAGGCCGCGATCAGTTCGGCCGATTCCTCACCGATGCCCAGGCGGAACAGGGCTTCGGCTTTGTCTTGGCGGATCAGCTGTTGGGCCAGCATCAGGTAGGTGAGGTTGGCTTCGCGGATTTCGGCAAGCAGTTGGTCGCTGTTCATGGTCTCACTCCTTCATCAAGGGCCCCGCGTCTCTGGCTAACACAGCCTGAAAAACGTTGAAGCGTTGAAAAGGATTGTGAAATCCGGCCTTTCAAACTTGAATCGGAAGTTGGCTGTTCGTGGCGTCAGCCTGGGCAGCACCCCTTGTCAGAAAAAACCTCACAAAAAAAGCGGCCCGAAGGCCGCTGGTTAGGGAGAACAGATGGGGGCTCAGCCCTGGCGCAAGGCCTGGATGCGCTCCTCAATGGGGGGGTGGGTGGAGAACAGTTTGCCCAGCCCACCGGTGATGCCCATGGCGGCCACGCTCTTGGGCAACTCACCCGGCTGCAAGCCACCCAAACGGGCCAAGGCGTTGATCATGGGCTGCTTGCGGCCCATCAGCTCGGCGGCGCCGGCGTCGGCCCGGAACTCGCGCTGGCGGCTGAACCAGGCCACGATGATGGCCGCGGCAAACCCCAACACGATGTCCATCACGATGGTGGTGACAATGTAACCGATGCCAGGGCCGCTGTTTTCGCTGTCGCCACGGCGCAAGAAGCTGTCGACCGCGTAACCGATGACCCGGCTCAGGAACACCACAAAGGTGTTCATCACGCCCTGGATCAGGGTCATGGTCACCATGTCGCCGTTGGCGATGTGGGCCACCTCGTGGCCGATCACGGCCTCGACCTCTTCGCGGGTCATGTTCTGCAACAGACCGGTGGACACGGCCACCAAGGCGTTGTTTTTGTTCGCGCCAGTGGCGAAGGCGTTGGGAGCGCCTTCAAAAATGCCCACCTCGGGCATACCGATCCCGGCCTTGTCTGCAAAACGGCGCACGGTGTCCACGATCCAGGCTTCATCGGCGTTGCGGGGTTGCTCGATGATTTGCACCCCAGCGCTCCACTTGGCCATGGGTTTGCTCATCAACAGCGAGATGATGGCGCCACCAAAGCCCATCACCAGCGAGAAACCCGCCAAAGCGGTCATGTTCAGCCCGTTGGCGGTGAGGAAGCGGTCCACACCCAGCAAGCGGGTGGTGACCATCAACACCGCCATCACAGCGACGTTGGTCAAAACAAACAACAAAATGCGTTTCATGTGTCTACTCCAAAATGAGCGGTGGAACGGACCGCACCTGTACCGGCTCAGACCGTGCGCAGCGGTTGGGGTTCCCCTATCCACTGCAACACCCCAAGTCTAATGGGAACCATATGGGTCTGTGTTTCGAAAAAACAAGAGGGTTTGTCCAGAACCACCCCCATCAGGCCACCACAGCGGCCGGCGGTGTGCGGGCGGGCCGGAACACCGCAACGTCCGCGTAAAACCCGGGGTCGGTGTTGGCCGGCCACCAGCCTGGCACACCCAGCACGGGCAAGGGTGTAAAAGGTTTGCCCCCCAGGCGCTGGGCGGTGAGCTGCTCCGCCAACCACCTATCCCACGCCACCAGGTCGCCTCCCAGCGCCATGGGCACGGGCTCGGTGTACACATGGGCGGTGATCGACTTGTAAGGCGCCACCAGTTTTTCCATCAGGGCGTGGCCAAACAACACCAAGCGGGCCTGCGCCCACAGAGGGCGCAACTCACCCCCCAGCCGGGTCCATGCCCGCTCGCGCAAAGCGGCCCAGAGGGGCTCGGGGGCCTGCAGCAGCGCGGCGTTTTCATCGAACAGGGTGATGGCATCGCGCACCGGGCCGCGCACCTGGCCAACGCCTGCCGAGGCGATCGCCGCTGCCTGCAAGCGGTTGAGTTGGCGTTTGGTTTGCGGAAACCGCACCCAGACCAAGCCATTGAAAAAATCGTGCAGCCCGTCGCGGGTGGGTACACAACCCGTGTCAAAAATGTGGGTTTCGTAGGCCCGCCCGGCGGGTAATTCCGCCTGGGGCACGAACCGAACCGGTGCGGCGGCCACGGTGTTCAACACCAGGGGCCAGGGCGCGCCCTGCCCCATGGCCCCGGCCAGCGCCTCGGCTGTGCCACGGACAGGGCCCCACCAAGGGGCGGACCAATCGTGCTGCCACCACACGGGTGGCGCCACACCAGGCGTCACACCAAACGCCACGGCAGGGCTTCACCCGCCCGCAAGGGTTTGAGCTCGGCCTCGCCGAACAGGAAACTTTCAGGGGGCGTCCAGGACTCGCGGCGCAGGGTGATGGTGCCCGTGTTCCGGGGCAGGCCGTAAAAGTCGGCGCCATAAAAGCTGGCAAAACCCTCCAGCTTATCCAACGCGCCCACGTTGTCAAAGGCCTCGGCGTACATCTCGATGGCGGCGTGGGCGGTGTAACACCCGGCACAACCGGTGGCGTGTTCTTTCAGGTGCGCGGGGTGGGGTGCGCTGTCGGTGCCCAGGAAAAACCGCGGGTTGCCGCTGGTGGCCGCGGCCACCAAGGCCTGCCGGTGCACCTCGCGCTTGAGCACGGGCAGGCAGTAGTAGTGGGGCCGGATGCCGCCGGTGAAGATGGCGTTGCGGTTGTAGAGCAGGTGGTGGGCGGTGATGGTGGCCCCCAGGTGGCCGTCGGCCTCGGCCACGTACTGCGCCGCTTCGCGGGTGGTGATGTGCTCCATCACCACCTTGAGACCGGGGAAGTCGCGGCGCAGGGGCTGCAGGTGCTGTTCGATGAACACCGCCTCGCGGTCGAACAGGTCGATGTCGGGGCTGGTGACCTCGCCGTGCACCAGCAACAACAAACCCTCGCGCTGCATGGCCTCCAGGGTGTTGTACACCTTGCGCAGGTCGGTGACACCGGCATCGCTGTTGGTGGTCGCCCCCGCGGGGTAGAGCTTGCACGCCACCACACCTGCGGCCTTGGCCCGGGCGATTTCCGCCGGGGGCAGGTTGTCGGTCAGGTACAAGGTCATCAGGGGCTCGAAGGCCACACCCGCTGGCACAGCGGCTTGGATGCGCGCTTTGTAGGCCAAGGCCTGGGCCGCGGTGGTGACCGGCGGCTTGAGGTTGGGCATGATGATGGCCCGACCAAACTGCGCCGCGGTGTGGGGCACCACGGTGTGCAGGGGCGCCCCGTCGCGCACGTGCAGATGCCAGTCGTCGGGGCGGGTGAGGGTCAGGCTGGCGGGGCCGTGGCCCGCTGCGGTGGTGGGGGTGGGTGCGCTCATGCGCCTATTTTCTCACCCACCCGGGTGGCCCCACGGTTCAGTGCTGCAAGATCTTGTTGAGGAAGTCTTTGGTGCGGGGCTGGCGGGCCTCGGGGTTGCCAAAAAAATCGGCCTTGGAGCAGTCTTCCAGGATCTTGCCGCCCACATCCATGAAGATGACGCGGTCACTGACCTTGCGGGCGAAACCCATTTCGTGGGTCACGCACATCATGGTCATGCCCTCGCTGGCCAGGCCCACCATCACGTCGAGCACCTCACCCACCATCTCGGGGTCCAGGGCCGAGGTGGGCTCGTCAAACAACATCACGATGGGGTCCATGGACAGGGCCCGGGCGATGGCCACACGCTGCTGCTGGCCACCCGACAATTGACCGGGGAATTTGTCCTTGTGGGCCATCAGGCCCACGCGGTCCAGCATCTTCAGGCCACGGGTTTTGGCGTCATCGGGGTTGCGCCCCAGCACCTTGATCTGGGCCAAAGTGAGGTTCTCGGTCACACTGAGGTGGGGGAAGAGTTCAAAGTGCTGGAACACCATGCCCACGCGGCTGCGCAGTTGGGGCAGGTTGGTTTGGGGGTCGTGGACCGCTTGGCCATCGACATAAATCTCGCCTTGCTGGATGGGTTCTAGGGCGTTGATGGTTTTGATCAGGGTGGACTTGCCCGAGCCGGATGGGCCGCAGACAACCACCACCTCACCCTTCTGGATGGTGGTGGAGCACCCATTGAGCACCTGCACAGGGCCGTACCATTTGGACACGTTTTTGAGTTCGATCATGGGGTTCTCCGACGGGGTCAACGGATGATGGCTATCTTCTGGTGCAAACGTTTGACCAGCGCCGACAAGGCGTAACAGATGATGAAGTACAGGACAGCGGCCATCAGGTAGGCTTCGATGGGGCGGCCGTAGTTTTTGCCCGCCACCTCAAAACCTTTGAGCATGTCGTACGCGCCAATGGCGTAGACCAGCGAGGTGTCTTGGAACAGGATGATGGTCTGGGTGAGCAGCACCGGCAACATGTTGCGGAAGGCCTGTGGCAACACCACCAGTTGCATGTTCTGCCCATACGACATGCCCAGCGCCATGCCAGCGTGCACCTGACCACGGGGGATGGACTGGATGCCCGCCCGCATGATCTCGCTGAAATAGGCCGCCTCAAAGGCGATGAAGGTGACCGTGGCCGACAACTCGGCGCCGATGGGCCGCCCAATCAAAAAGGGCACCAACAAGAAGAACCACAAGATCACCATCACCAATGGGATGCTGCGCATGCCGTTGACGTAGATGGTGGCCGGCACGTCCAGCCACTTGCGGCCCGACAGGCGCATGAGCGCCAACACCGTGCCAAACAGGATGCCGCCCAGGGTGGCCACCACGGTCAGCATGATGCTGAACCCCAGGCCCTTGAGCACGAAGTTGCTGATGACGTCCCAGTTGTAAAAAGACCAATCGAGGTTCAACATGGTCAGTGCCCCCCTGTCCCGCCGGCCACAATCAGGCCGGGCACGCGGCTGCGGCGCTCCACCATGGCCATGATGCGGTTGATGGCGAATGCCGAGACGATGTAGAGGCTGGTGACAGCCAGGTAGACCTCAACCCCCCGCGAGGTTTCCTCTTGGGCCTGCATGGCGAACATGGTGAGTTCGGCCACCGACACCGCAAACGCGACCGACGAGTTTTTGAAGATGTTCATGGTTTCGCTGGTCAGCGGCGGGATGATGATGCGAAACGCCATGGGCAGCAGCACGTAGCGGTAATACTGCGCGGTGGTCAGGCCCAAGGCCATGCCGGCGTAACGCTGCCCACGGGGCAAGGCCTGTATGCCCGAGCGCACCTGCTCGGCGATCCGCGCCGAGGTGAAAAAACCCAAGGCCAACACCACCAGCACAAAACCGGGCACCCCTTGCAAAACGGGGAACATGGTGGGCAACACGTGGTACCACAAAAATATCTGCACCAACAACGGGATGTTGCGGAACAACTCGACCCAAGCATTGCCCAAGCGCACCACCCACGGCTGGTCGGGCAGGGTGCGCAGGGTGCCCACCACCGACCCCAGCACCAAGGCCAGCACCAAGGCCAACAGGGCTACCGACACCGTCCAGCCCCAGGCGGATAACAACCAATCGAGGTAGGTGATGTCACCCCCTTTGCCAAAACACCCGGGTACCGCTTCCCGGGAAATGGTGTCTTCACAGAACACCTGCCATTCCCATGCCATGGCGCACTCCTTGTTTACCGACCAACAAAAACACCCCTTGTGCCCACCGGCACCAAGGGGTGCTACACCACATCAGAACGCCTTATTTTTTGGCGTAGTCTTCCATGGGTTTGTCGTTGGGGTTGGCCCAGGCGGCTTTGGTGGCATCTGACATGGGCAGACCCACTTTGGTGTTCGCGGGGGGAATAGGCTGCATGAACCACTTGTCGTACAGCTTGGCCAAACTGCCGTCTTTGATCTGGCGTTTGATGCTGTCGTCCATGGCCTTTTTCAGGGCGGCATCGTCTTTGCGCAGCATGCAAGCAATGGGCTCCACACTCAAGACCTCACCCACGATCTTGTAATCGGCGGGGTTTTTGGACTTGCTGATGTTGCCTGCCAGGATCTGGCCGTCCATCACAAACGCGTCGGCGCGGCCGGTTTCGAGCAGCAGGAAGCTGTCGGCGTGGTCCTTGCCAAACACCTCTTTGAAGTCAACACCGTTGGCGCGCTCGTGTTTGCGCAGGGTCTGCACCGAGGTGGTGCCGGTGGTGGTGGCCACCGACTTGCCCACCAGGTCTTTGATGGAGTTGATGCCCGAATTGGCTTTGACGGCGATGCGCACCTCTTCCACGTAGGTGGTCACGGCAAAAGACACGTCTTTGGCCCGGGCGGCGTTGTTGGTGGTGGAACCGCACTCAAAGTCGATGGTGCCGTTTTGCAGCAAGGGGATGCGGTTCTGCGATGTGATGGGCTGGCGTTTGATCTCGAGCTTGGCGATGCCCTGTTGTTTCTGGATGTCGGCCAGGATGTTCTCGGCCATTTCGGTGTGGAAGCCCACGTATTTGCCATCACCCAGGGTGAAGCCCAGCGCCCCGGACGACTCGCGCACGCCCATGGTGACGCTGCCAGACGCTTTGATTTTGGCCAGCGTGTCGGTGGTCTGGGCGAGTGCGGCTGCAGCGGCCAGGGCGGTGACGGTCAACGCCAACAGTTGTTTTTTCATGGGTGTCCTTTTCAAAAGAGGTCCAAAAAACCATTCTAGGCCGCAGAGCCGGTACCCCGGACGGGGGCAAACCCCCAGAACGGCACCGAAACAGGGCCCAAGCCCCTTTTATAAGCAAATTCAGGACCAGATGAAAGACCCTGATGCCCAGGGGGTGGCGTCAGGTGGCGTTGCCAGCCAGTTCGGTCCAAAACCGCTGGGCGGCGCGTTTGGCCTTGGGGTCGGTGGGGCGTTGGCGGTACAAGCGGATATCCAGCGTTTCCTGCCAACGGCCATCAGCGGGCGCAGCGCTGACCAGGGTGCCCGCACGCACCTCGCGGCGCACCGCGCTGGTGGGCAAAAACGCCACGCCGTGCCCCTCCAGGGCCATGGCCTTGAGGCCTTCGGCCATGTCGGTTTCGTACACCCGCTCCAAAGGCACGGGGGTTTTCGACTGCTTGAGCACCGAGTCCACCACACGCCCCAAATAAGCGCCCGGTGCGTACCCCAAAAAGGGGATCAGGCGGCCCGGCTGCCCGGGCAGGCTGTAAAGGGGCTGGCCGTCGGCACCGGGCCGGGTGTAGGGCAACAAGGCCTCTTGGCCCAGAGGCAGCATGTCGTAGCGGTCCGGGTCCAAGGGGATGGGGTGGGCCGGGTGGTGGTAGGCCATGAGCAGGTCGCAACTGCCCTCCACCAGCCTGTGCACGGCATCGTGCACGTTCAAGGCGATCAAACGGGTTTTGACCGGGCCCACGGTATCGCGCAGCCCAGACAACCAGGCGGGAAAAAACGTGAACGCCAGCGTGTGGGGCACCGCAAATTCGATGGTGTCTTTGGCGGCGGCGGTGTGCTGGCGCAACATGGAGCGGGTCGACTGCAGGGTTTGCAACAGATCGATGGCTTGGTCGTACAGGGTTTGGCCTGCGGGGGTGAGCCGTGTGGGGTAGGCGGAGCGGTCCACCAGGTCGGTGCCCGCCCAGGCCTCCAGGGATTGGATGCGCCGGGAAAACGCGGGCTGGGTCACGTGGCGCAACTGGGCCGACCGGCTGAAGCTGCGGGTTTCGGCCAGGCTGACAAAGTCCTCAAGCCACTTGGTTTCCATGCTCGGCTCCGGCGGCGTGTTGTTGCAAAGCCCACATCTGGGCGTAACGGCCCTGGGCGGCCAGCAGGTCTGCGTGGCGGCCACGCTCCACCACCACCCCCTGGTCCAGCACCAGGATCTCGTGGGCGTCTACCACCGTGGACAAGCGGTGGGCGATGACCAGCGTGGTTTTGCCCTGGGCCACGCGCCGCAACTCGTTCTGGATGGCGCGTTCGTTGGCCGAATCCAGGGCCGAGGTGGCCTCGTCAAACACCAAGATGGGCGGGTTTTTGAGCAGGGTCCGGGCGATCGCCACCCGCTGTTTTTCACCACCGGACAGCTTCAGGCCCCGCTCACCCACCAGGGTCTGGTAGCCCTTGGGCAAGCGCTCAATGAAGTGGTGGATGTGGGCCGCCTGGGCGGCCTCGTGGGCAGCGGCCACCCCAGCGCCCGGGCGCCCGTACAAGATGTTGTATTCGATGGTGTCGTTGAACAACACCGTGTCTTGCGGCACGATGCCCACCGCCTGGCGCAAGCTGGCCTGCGTCAGGGTGCGGATGTCCTGCCCCGCCACGGTGATGCACCCTGCCGCGCCGGTCGCGCCCGCCCCACCCACGTCGTAGAACCGGTACAGCAGCCGCGCCAGCGTCGATTTGCCCGACCCCGAGGGCCCCACCACGGCCACGGTTTTGCCCGCGGGAATGACCAGGTCCACACCTTTCAAAATGGGGCGTTGGGGTTCGTAGGCAAAAAACACCCCCTCAAACCGCACCTCGGGCGCGTGGTCCAACACCAGGTCGGTGGCACCGGGTGCGTCATCAACCTCCCGGGAGCGGTCCAGCAAGGTGAACATCTTGTCCAGGTCGGTCAGGCTTTGCCGGATTTCACGGTACAGCACGCCCAAAAAGTTCAAAGGGATGTAGAGCTGGATCATGAACGCGTTGACCATGACCAGGTCGCCCAATGTCATTTGCCCCGCGATCACGCCTTGGGTGGCGCGCCACAAAATCGCCACCAGGGCCACCGCGATGATGAGCTGCTGCCCCGCGTTGAGCAGCGACAAGGTGGTTTGGGACTTGAGCCGGGCCTGGCGCAGGCGCCGCAGGCTCTCGTCGTAACGCTGGGCCTCGAAAGCCTCGTTGTTGAAATACTTGACCGTTTCGTAGTTGAGCAGCGAATCAACAGCCCGGCTCTGGGTGGACGACTCCAGCTCGTTCATCTGGCGGCGAAACTGTGTGCGCCAGGACGTGACCTTGATGGTGTACACCACGTATAGCACCAAGGCCAACAGCGTGACCCAGACGTACCACATCTCAAACTGCCGGCCCAGCAGCGTCAGCACCAGCACCACCTCAAACAGGGTGGGCAAGATGCTGTAGATGGAATACGAAATCAGGGACTGCACCGCGCGCGTGCCGCGCTCGATGTCGCGGGTCATGCCCCCGGTTTGGCGCTCCAGGTGGAACCGCAGGCTCAGGCCATGCAAATGGCCAAACACCGACAGGGCGATGCGCCTTGTGGCGCCTTCGGTGGCTTTGGCAAACACCAGTTCGCGCAGCTCGGTGAACAGCGACGTGGAGAACCGCAACAGCCCATAAGCCACCAACAAGGCCACGGGGACCACCACCGCAGCAGCGGTGGCAGGCCCCATGGCGGGTGTGAGCGCGTCGACCAGCTGCTTGAGCAGCAGCGGCACCCCCACGTTGGCCAGCTTGGCGGCGACCATAAACGCCAGGGCCAAACCCACCCGCCACTTGTAGGCCCAGAGGTAGGGCCAGAGGCGCTTCAACGCCGCCCGGTCACGGCCGTCGGCGGGTGGGGCGGTGGGGGATTCGGTTGGGGGGGGACTGGAGGCCAAGGCGCGCATGAAGGACAATCGGGATCACCATGAATGACACCATTGTGCCCCCTGGCGGCCCCCAAGCCGCCCCGCCCTACAGCACGCTGCCCACCGACAAGGAATTGGTGCTGAAGGTGATTCCCATGCCGGCGGACTGCAACGCCAACGGCGACATTTTTGGGGGTTGGGTGATGGCCCAGGTGGACTTGGCTGGCGCGGTGCTGCCCGCACGCCGCGTGCAAGGCCGGATGGCCACGGTGGCGGTGAACCAGTTTGTGTTCAAACAGCCCGTGAAAGTGGGCGACATCTTGAGTTTTTTCGCCTCCATCACGCGGGTGGGGCGGACATCGGTGACGGTGCAGGTGGAGGTGTACGCCGAGGGCATGCGCACACAGGGCCGCTACCTGAAGGTGACCGAAGCCAACCTGACCTACGTGGCGATCGACGACCACGGCCGGCCACGCCCAGTACCTTGACACAAAGAAATCTGGGCAGCGGCCCCCTTTGTGGGGTTGCACCCCGGGTTCGCCGCCGCCCAGCTCCTCCTCCCTGACTCTCAAGCGTGTGACAGCCTGTGAGGAGAATTGTGCGGTGATGGCCCGGTTTTGAACATCCCCTGTTTGGGGGATGTTGCAAGGCCTTATTGTGGCAAAAACACAACAAACTGAGCGCCGCCTTGGGGCGCGGCTTCGCAACGCACCCACCCCCCATGCTGTTGGGCGATGGATTTGACCAGCGCCAACCCCAGCCCCACCCCGCCTTCGCGTTCACTGGCACCAGGCAGGCGGTAAAACGGCTCAAAAACCCGCTCGCGTTGGTCAGCGGGGACACCTGGTCCTTGGTCACGGACCACCAGCAACAGACCTGGGCGCCCCTGTTCGGTGGTGGCTTGCAAACCCAAACTGACGCTGGCCGGGTTGTTGTCCTTGAGGCCGTAACGGCGGGCGTTCTCCAGCAGGTTGCGCACCAGGCGGCGCAACAAACGCGCATGCCCTTGAAAGCCGCCTGGCGGCAGGCCATCCGGCAGGTCCAGCACCGCACCGGTGCGGGCACATTCCTCGGCCGCCAAGCCCACCACATCCACCTCTTCCAGGGGCCCCAGGTTACCGGGTCCCCGCAGGTGTTGCAGGTCCAAACGGCTGGCCAGCAGAATCTCGTCGATCAACTCGTCCAGCTCGGCGATGTTGCGGGCGATGGCCTGGCGTTGCACCGCGTCATCCGCTCCCCCCAACAGTTCCAGGCCCATGCGGATACGGGCCAACGGGGACCGCAGCTCGTGGGAGGCATTGGCCAACAGGGATTTGTGGGCCCCCATGAGGGTTTCAACCCGTTGGGCTGCAGCGTTGAAGCGCTCGGCCAAAAACGCCACCTCGTCCTGCCCCTGCACGGGCAAGCGGGTGGACAAATCGCCTTGGCCCCAACGCTCCACCCCCAGTTGCAAGGTTTCAAGCCGTTGGGTCAGGCGGCGCACGATGGGGTAAGCCCCCAAAGCCACCGCAATGGCCACCAGCACCAGCAAGCCGGTTAAACCCCAAGGCTGTTGGTGCCACAGGGGGTCGGCACGCCCAGGAGGTCGGGGTGGGAGGGGCAAGCGCACGGCAAAACGTTGCCCATCGTCCAGTTCCACTTGAAACTCCAACCCACGACCCGGGCCAGGCCCCCGGACGGGACGCGCGGGCACACGGGCCACCTCGCGCCC
>JBEBBB010000080.1:0-3903 GCA_041158605.1 Pseudomonadota bacterium | reverse complement strand
CTGGACGTGGCCCGGGCGCAAGCGGCGGTGGGCGAGGGCGTGCAGGTGGTGAACGACGCCCGCCAGGTCATTGCCAACCCCGAGATCGACATCGTGATCGAGCTGATCGGGGGCTACGGCATTGCCAAGGCCTTGGTGCTGGAAGCGATTGCCGCTGGCAAACACGTGGTCACGGCCAACAAGGCCCTGCTGGCCGTGCACGGCACCGAGATTTTTGCCGCCGCGCAAGCCAAGGGTGTGATGGTGGCCTTTGAGGCCGCTGTGGCCGGTGGCATCCCCATCATCAAGGCCCTGCGCGAGGGCCTGACGGCCAACAGCATCCAGTGGGTGGCGGGCATCATCAACGGCACCACCAACTTCATCTTGTCCGAGATGCGCGACAAGGGTTTGGATTTTGAGGTGGTGCTCAAAGAGGCCCAGCGCCTGGGCTATGCCGAAGCCGATCCCACCTTCGACATCGAAGGTGTGGACGCGGCCCATAAGGCCACCCTGATGAGCGCGATCGCCTACGGCATCCCGGTGCAGTTCGACAAGGCCTACGTGGAAGGCATCACCAAGCTGGGCGCTGCCGACATCAAGTACGCCGAGCAACTGGGTTACCGCATCAAGCTGCTGGGCATCGCCAAACGCGCGGCCCAGGGCATAGAGTTGCGGGTGCACCCCAGCCTGGTGCCGTCCAAACGCCTGATCGCCAACGTGGAAGGTGCGATGAACGCGGTGATGGTGCAGGGCGATGCCGTGGGCACCACCCTGTACTACGGCAAGGGCGCGGGCAGCGAACCCACCGCCAGCGCGGTCATCGCCGACCTGGTCGACATCACCCGGCTGCACACCGCCGACCCCCAGAACCGTGTGCCCCACCTGGCGTTCCAGCCGGGGTCGCTGAGCGACCTGCCGGTGTTGCCCATGGCCGAGGTGGTGACCAGCTACTACCTGCGCATGCGTGTGGCCGATGAGGCTGGCGTGCTGGCCAAAGTGACCGGCATTTTGGCCGGGGCCGGTATCAGCATCGACGCCGTGCTGCAACGCGAGGCGGATGAGGTGGGTGGTGAAGGGTCCACCCAGACCGACCTGATCATCTTGACCCACGACACCCGTGAGGGCACCATGGATGCTGCGATCGCCCAGATGCAGGCGCTGCCCACGGTGTTGGCTCCCATCACCCGCATCCGCAAGGAAGAACTGGCCTGACCACCATGTCCAGCACCCGCTACCTGTCCACCCGGGGCCACCCCGAGCGCAAACGCTTCTGTGAAATCCTGCTCGAGGGCCTCGCGCCGGACGGCGGCCTGTATCTGCCCGAGAGCTACCCCCAGGTGGACAACGCCACCTTGGGCCGCTGGCGCCGGGTGTACCACGAGCAGGGTTACGCCGAGCTGGCCTTCGAGATCTTGTCGCTGTTCATCGACGACATCCCGGCCGACGACCTGCGGGCGCTGTGCGCCAAAACCTACACCCCTGAGGTGTTTGGCACCGGCGAGATCGTGCCCTTGCGGCACCTGGAAAACGGTTTGTGGCTGGAAGCCTTGTCCAACGGCCCCACGCTGGCCTTCAAAGACATGGCCATGCAGCTGTTGGGCAACCTGTTCGAATACGAGCTGGCCCGCCGGGGTGAGACCCTCAACATCTTGGGCGCCACCAGCGGCGACACCGGCAGCGCCGCCGAGCACGCCATGCGGGGCAAACAAGGCATCCGGGTGTTCATGACCAGCCCCCATGGCCGCATGAGCCCTTTCCAGCAGGCCCAGATGTTCAGCCTGCTCGATAACAACATCCACAACATCGCCATTGAAGGCGTGTTCGACGACTGCCAAGACATTGTCAAAGCGGTGAGCAACGACCTGGCCTTCAAGCGCCAGTACCGCATTGGCACCGTCAACTCCATCAACTGGGCCCGCTTGTTGGCACAGGTGGTCTACTACTTTGCGGGCTATATCCAAGCGACCACGTCCAACGACCAGAAGGTCAGTTTCACCGTGCCCAGCGGCAACTTTGGCAACATCTGCGCCGGCCATGTGGCACGCATGATGGGTTTGCCCATCGATCGCTTGGTGGCCGCCACCAACGAAAACGATGTGCTGGACGAGTTTTTCCGCACCGGCGTGTACCGCGTCCGTGGCAGTGCCGACACCTTCGAAACGTCCAGCCCCTCGATGGACATTTCCAAAGCCAGCAACTTCGAGCGTTTTGTGTTCGACCTGCTGGGCCGCGACGGTGCCCGCACCCAGGCCTTGTTTGGTGACGCGCTGGCGCGGGAGGGGCGGTTCGACCTGAGCGCCGACCCGCTGTTCCGCCAGGCCGCAGAGCGCTATGGTTTCCTGAGCGGTCGCAGCACCCACGCGGACCGCTTGGCCACCATCCAGGACACCTGGAACCGTTTTGGGCAGATGATCGACACCCACACCGCCGATGGCGTAAAGGTGGCCCGCGAGCACCTCACCGCTGGTGTGCCCATGGTGGTGCTGGAAACCGCGCTGCCCATCAAGTTTGCCGCCACCATCGTCGAGGCCTTGGGCCGTGAGCCCGAGCGGCCTGCGCGTTTTGAGGGTATCGAGAACCTGCCCAAACGGGTGCAGGTGATGCCCGCCGATGTGGATCGGGTCAAGGCGCTGATCCAAGCCCATTGCCCCGCCTGACCGTGCCGCGCCGTGTCGCGGCTTTTGCCGGCTACTCCGGGGCCGGCAAAACCACCTTGATCGAGCAGCTCATCCCCCGCCTGTCGGCACGGGGGTTGCACGTGTCGGTGATCAAACACGTGCACCACGGATTTGACATGGACAAACCCGGCAAAGACACCTGGCGGCACCGCGAGGCCGGGGCCCACGAGGTGTTGGCTGTGTCTGATGAGCGCCTGGTGTTGATGCGCGAGTTCCGCGCCCCACAGTTGCAACAGCCCACCTTGCCAGATTTGTTGGCACAACTCGACCCCGCGGTCGACTGGGTGCTGGTGGAGGGGTTCAAAGACGTGGCCCAATCCAAGGTGGAGGTGTGGCGCCCCGGCACCGGGCACCCGCCGCGTTACCCCAACGACCCGTGGGTGCAGGCCGTGGCCACCGACACGCCGGCTGCCGTGGCCAACACCCACTTGCCTGTGTTGGATTTGAACCAACCTGACCAAGTGGTGGCGTGGCTGTTGGACAATGCAGAACACTTTGTTTGACCTGTTTTGAACCGCTGACGCTCTAGCTCCACCGTGACCACCTCACCACACACACGCCCCCCTTTGATGCCCTTGGCAGATGCCTGGGGTGCCTTGTTGGCTACGGTGGCTACCACCCCAGCGGTGGAGCGTGTGCCCACCTTTGAAGCGGATGGCCGGGTGCTGGCCGAACCGGTGGTGGCTGGCCTGGATGTGCCGGGCCACGACAACAGCTCCATGGACGGTTACGCGGTGCGTGTGGCGGATGTGGTGCCTGGGGTTGCCATGCCGGTGTCACAACGCATCGCGGCGGGCCAGTTCGGCTCGCCCCTGCAGCCTGGTTCGGCGGCGCGCTTGTTCACCGGCGCGCCCGTGCCCCCTGGTGCGGACGCGGTGGTGATGCAGGAGATGGGGGCGGCGTCGTTGGCCGCCGACGGCACGCCCCAGGTGGTTTTTGACGCGGTACCGCCCACAGGGGCCTGGATACGGCGCCTGGGCGAAGACGTGCAGCGCGGTGCGGTGGTGTTGGCCGCAGGCACACGTTTGGGCCCTGCCGAGCTGGGGCTGGCGGCCAGCCTGGGCCATGCCGACCTGCCGGTGCACGCCCGCTTGCGGGTGGCCCTGCTGTCCACGGGGGACGAGTTGGTCATGCCCGGCACCTGCGCGCCTGAGGCCCTACCGCCCGGTGCGATCTTCAACAGCAACCGGTTTTTTCTGCGCGCCTTGCTGGCCCGCTTGGGTTGTGTGGTGACGGACTTGGGCAT
>JBEBBB010000079.1:0-3575 GCA_041158605.1 Pseudomonadota bacterium | reverse complement strand
GGGGCCAAGGGACCAGCCAAAGCCCCTGCGCCTGCCCGCACGCCCGCGGCCGGGTACACGTCCAAAGTTCTGGCCAGGACGGCCTCGCCCACACGGTGGGAGGTATAAGGCAAGTTGAGGTGGCACGGCAGGGCAGCACGGGCTTGCGCCGAGGCCTGGGCCCAGTGCGCCAGGTGCCGGGGGTGGTCAGGCACCAAAGCCCGGTTGTTGTATGCCTGCTCCAAGGCGGCGGTGTTGGCAACATCCATGTCCAACATCTTGGCACAAGTCCCTAAAATCCACACCACATGTCGAACAAACAAGAACCACCTCACCCGCCCCTGCACCTGGCCGTTTTGGGCTTGGGTCTGATGGGCACCCCCATGGCCCGCCGTTTGTTACAAGCGGGCCACCGGGTGGTGGTGTGGAACCGCTCCCAGGACAAAGCCGACGCCTTGCGGGCCGATGGTGCCGAGGTGGCCAAACACCCTTCTGCGGCGGTGGCAGGCGCCCAAGCGGTGATCACCATGTTGACCGATGGCGATGCGGTGGCCGATGTGTTGTGGCACCAAGGTGTGGCAACCGCCATGAACCCCGGGGCGGTGTGTATCGACATGTCTTCTATAAGGCCCGACCAAGCCCGTGCCCACGCCCAGCAACTCAAAGCCCTGGGGTTGGGTCATTTGGACGCGCCGGTCTCAGGTGGCACGGTGGGGGCCGAACAGGGCACACTGGCCATCATGGTGGGCGGCGATCAGGTGGTGTTTGACGCCCTGCAAGCGGTTTGGGCGGCATTGGGCCGGGCCACCCATGTGGGACCGCATGGTGCGGGCCAACTGGCCAAATTGGCCAACCAAATGATCGTGGGCATCACCATCGGCGCCGTGGCGGAAGCGCTGTTGTTGTGCCAAGCGGGTGGGGCCGACCCCGGCCGGGTCCGCGAGGCCATCATGGGTGGTTTTGCCGACAGCCGCATTTTGCAACTGCATGGGCAGCGCATGGTAGAACGCGATTTCACCCGCCGCGCGGCCATGACGGTTCAGCTCAAAGACATGCGCAACGCCCTCCACACCGCCACCGATCTGGGGCTGGACACCCCCATCACCTCCTTGTTTGAACAGCTGTATGCCGACGGGGTGGCACATGGCTGGTCCGATGCCGACCATTCGGCCCTGTTTGCCGAGCTGGCTCGGCGCAATGGGATGGCATGAACACCACCGATCCTTCTTTTGAACAAGCATTGCAAGGGCACCGGGGGCTGACCACCGCCGTGTTTGTGTTGTGCCTGCTGATGTCTGGCACGTTGGTGTGGTGGCTGGATACCGAACGCGTGGCCAACCAAAGGGCCACCACCCTGGCGCTGGCCAGCGACCAAGCCCAATCCGTTGAAAGCCGCATCCAAAGGCTGATGTCGGCCACCTACCTGCTGGCAGCGGTGGTGCGCAAAGACGGTGGTGTGGTCCGGCAGTTTGAAGAAGTGGCCACCGAGATTCTGCCCTTTTACCCGGGGGTTACGTCGCTGGCCTTGTCACCCGGCGGGGTGATCAGCCACGCGGTGCCTCTGGACCGCAACCGGGCCTCCATCGGTTTTAACCAACTGGCCGATCCGGTCCAAAGCCCCGAGGCTTTTCTGGCGCGGGACACCGGCCAGCTCACCCTGGCAGGCCCTTTGCAACTGGCCCAAGGGGGGTTGGGCGCGGTGGGCCGGCTCCCCATTTTTTTGCCCAACGGCAAAGGCAGCAACACGTTCTGGGGGTTCGCCAATGTGATTGTGCGTTTCCCTGAAGCCTTGAGTGCCACGGGCCTGGAGGGCCTGACCGACCTGGGTTACGAGTACACCTTGTGGCGCCACAAACCCGATGGCCAAAAACAGGTCATCACCGCATCAGCCAACGTGCTCGCGGGTCTGACCTTGTCTGACCCGGTGGACCGCACCTTGGAGGTACCCAACGGGCAGTGGGTGTTGAGCATGGCCCCGCGTGCCGGTTGGGGCAGCGCCACCGAACGGGGGCTGCAGATCCTGATCGCGTTGTTGTTCAGCGCCATGGTGGCTGCGCTTGCGCACAACGCACTGGCCCAAAATGGCCAGCGGCAGCGGCTGGAACGCCTGGTCAAGCAGCGCACGCACGACATCCAAGGTGTGCAAAACCAGTTACAGGCCACCTTGGATGCCATCCCAGACCTGATGTTTGACATCGATATGCAGGGGGTTTTACACCGGGTCCATGCTTTGTCGCCCGAGCTGTTGCTGATGCCACCCGACCAGGTTCAAGGCCGCAACATCCACGACCTGCTGCCACCCGAAGTCTGCGATGTGGCCCAAGCGGCCATGGCGGAGGCGCTGGACAAAGGCCGCTCTTTGGGGCGCCAGTACACCTTGGAATTGCCCACCGGCACGTTTTGGTTTGAATTGTCGGTGGCGGCGAAACCCGTCGAAGCCGGAGAAGAACCCCGTTTTGTGTTTTTGTCCAGGGATGTCACCACCCGCAAACAGGCCGAATCGGACCTGCTGCTGGCGGCCAAGGTGTTCGAACAAAGCAGCGAAGCCATCCTGATCACACACCCCGATCAAACCATCATCAAGGTCAACGCCGCGTTCACCCGCATCACGGGCTATACGCCCGCCATGGTGGTGGGGCAAACGCCCCGGGTGTTGTCCTCGGGCAAACACAGCCGCGACTTTTACACCCAGATGTGGGATGCCTTGCTGGCAAACGGGCAATGGCAAGGAGAGGTGTGGAACCGCAAACGCAACGGTGAAATTTACCCCGAGTGGTTGTCGATCACCCGCGTGTCGGATGCCCAGGGCCACACCACCCATTTCATCGCCATCTTCACTGACACCAGCGTGCGCAAAGCCCAAGAGGCCAAAATCCGGCACCTGGCTTACTTCGACGCCCTCACCGGATTGGCCAACCGTTCGCTGCTCAAAGACCGGGTCCAACACGACCTGACCCAGGCCAAACGGCACAAATCCCCACTGGCCTTGTTGTTCATCGACCTGGACCATTTCAAAAACATCAACGACTCGCTGGGCCACCAAATGGGCGACAGCTTGCTCAGCCAGTTGGCGGTGCGCTTGCAGTCGAGTGTGCGCGGACAGGACACGGTGGCCCGGCTGGGGGGTGACGAGTTTGTGGCCGTGCTACCGGAAACCGACACGGATGGCGCGGCCCACATGGCCCAGACCTTGTTGGACCTGATCGCACAACCCTACCAATTGGGTGACCAAGAACTGACGGTGACCCCATCCATCGGTATCGCGATGTACCCCAACGATGGGGCCGACTTTGACAGCCTTTACCGGTGCGCCGACACCGCCATGTACAAGGCCAAACAGGCGGGTCGCAACAGCTATTGTTTTTTCACCCCAGACATGCAGGCCCAATCGATACGCCGCCTGCAACTCGACAACGCTTTGCGCCGGGCTCTGGAGCGGCAACAGTTCCACCTGGTGTACCAACCCCAGGTGTCCATTGCAGACGGCAGTTTGGTGGGCGTGGAGGTGTTGCTGCGTTGGACCCACCCCGAGTGGGGGCTGGTGTCTCCAGCCGAATTTATACCCATAGCCGAAAGCAGCGGGCAAATCCTGGCCA